>CAMATG010000039.1 GCA_945860645.1 Candidatus Sulfopaludibacter sp. SbA3
CATCGCCTGGAGCAGAGACAACCGCACGGCGGGGTTCCGCGTCGTTGGCGCTGGCCAGAGCCTGCGCATCGAATGCCGCATCCCGGGCGCCGACGCGAATCCGTATCTGGCGTTCGCGGCCTCCGTGGCGAGCGGCCTGGACGGCATTCGCAACAAGATTGAACCGCCGCCGATTTTTGAAGGCGACGTCTACGCGGCCCGCACGCTGCCGCGCGTGCCCTACACGCTGGAGCACGCCGTGGACCTGTTTGAAGCCAGCGAATTTGCCAAAGCTCAGTTCGGCCCGGACGTGGTCGAACACTACGCGCACTTCTATCGGAACGAACAGAAGGCGTTTGAACGCGTGGTAACGGATTGGGAACGCCGCCGTTACTTCGAGCGAATCTGAACGGAGACTTCTATGCGATTACAAGACAAAGTTGCACTCATCACCGGCGCCGGCGGCGGCATCGGCAAGGAAACCGCGCTGCTGTTCGCGGCCGAAGGCGCGAGCGTTGTTTGCGTTGACTACAACGCCGGCCCGAATGAAGAAGTGGCCGCGGCCATCAACGCCGCCGGCGGCAAAGCCATTGCCGTGAAGGCCGACGTTTCCAAGGCCGCCGATTGCGAAGCCATGGTGAAGGCCGCCGAAGATACCTACGGCAAGCTGAACATCATCTTCAACAACGCCGGCATCTCGCACGCCGATGATGACGACGCCATCACGACATCGGAAGAGGTGTGGGACCTGACGTTCCAGATCAACGTGAAGGGCGTGTTCCTGGGCTGCAAGTACGGCATCCCGGCGCTGCGCCGCGCCGGTGGCGGGTCGATTATCAACACGGCTTCTTTCGTCGCCATCCTCGGCGCCGCCACGCCGCAGCTTGCCTATACGGCGAGCAAAGGCGCCGTGCTCAGCATGTCGCGCGAACTGTCGGCGATCCATGCGCGCGAAGGCATTCGCGTCAACGCGCTTTGCCCCGGACCGCTGTACACCGAACTGCTGATGAAGTACCTGAACACGGAAGAGAAGCGACAGCGGCGGTTGGTCCATATCCCGATGGGCCGCTTCGGCCAGGCCAAGGAAATCGCCTTCGCCGCGCTGTATCTGGCGAGCGATGAATCGAGCTTCGTGACCGGTTCGGAATTCCTTGTTGACGGCGGCATCACCGCGGCCTACACCACACCGCTATGAGCACGCAGAAAACCATTTCCCCTGTCGACGGCAGCGTCTACGTTGTCCGCGAACAGGCCACTGGTGAGCAGATCGATCAACTGCTGACCAAGGCCGCGGCGGCGCAGAAGGGCTGGGCGGCGACGCCGCTCGATGAGCGCCGCGCCATCCTCACGCGTTTCATTGAAGCGATGAACGCGAGCGCCGACGCCATGGGCGAGGAGCTGACGTGGCAGATGGGACGTCCCATTCGCTACACGCCGAACGAGATCCGCCGCGGCTTTACGGACCGCGCCCGCTTTGGCGTGGAGGCCGCGCCGGGCGCGCTGGCCGATATCGCCGTCGCTCCGATCGCGGGGTTCAACCGCTTTATCCGCAAGGATCCGGTGGGCATCGTGCTGACCGTAGCGCCCTGGAACTACCCGTACCTGGCCGCGGTCAACAGCGTGGTCCCCGCGCTGTTGGCGGGCAATGCGGTGATCCTCAAACACTCCTCGCAGACGCCGCTGTGCGCCGAGCGCATTGCCGATGGCTTCCAGGCCGCCGGGCTGCCCGATGGCGTCTTCAACGTGCTGCACGCCAGCCACGCCGATGTTGAAAAGATTATCGGCTCCGGCCGCATCGGCTTCGTCTCCTTCACCGGTTCGGTGGCGGGCGGCAAGCAGATCCAGGCCGCGGCGAACGGTGTGTTTATCGGCATGAATCTGGAGTTGGGCGGCAAGGATCCGGCCTATGTGCGCGAGGACGCGAACCTGGCCGATGCCATCGAGAACCTCGTCGATGGCGCCATGTTCAACTCCGGCCAGTGCTGTTGCGGCATCGAGCGTATCTACGTACACCAGAGCGTCTACGACAAGTTCGTCGAAGGCGCCGTGGCGCTTACGCGGACCTACAAGCTCGACAATCCGCTCGACCCCGCGACGACTCTCGGCCCCATGGTGAAGACCAGCGCCGCCGAGTTCGTCCGCGCGCAAATTGCCGAAGCCATCGCGCAGGGTGCGCATGCGCACATCGACGCGCGCGAGTTCGCCCGCGACGCCGCGGGCACGCCGTACCTGGCGCCGCAGATCCTCACCAACGTCCATCACAACATGCGCGTGATGATGGAGGAGACGTTTGGCCCGGTGGTCGGCATCATGCCCGTCGCCGATGACGGAGAGGCGATCCGGCTGATGAACGATAGCCCGTACGGCCTTACCGCCGGCGTCTGGACGACCAATGAGGAGGCCGCTCTGCGCATCGGCGCGCAGGTCGAAACCGGCACGCTCTTCATGAACCGCTGCGACTATTTGGACCCGGCGCTGGCCTGGACTGGCGTCAAGGATACGGGCCGCGGTTGCTCGCTCAGCGTATTGGGTTTCGACGCGCTCACTCGTCCGAAGTCTTATCACCTCCGCGCCGTATGAAGTTAGGGCTCCTGCTGTGCGATCACACGATGGAATCGGTCCGCGACATCGCGGGCGACTACGACGTAATGTTCGCCAACTGGCTGCCGGCCGAATGGAAGGTGTACGATCTCCAGCAAGGCCAACAACCGCAGGACCTCAATGAATGCGACGCATACATCACCACCGGATCCAAGGCCAGCGTCTATGACGACGAGCCTTGGATCCACCAATTCGCCGCGCTCACACAGCGGATCCACGCGGCGGGCGTGCCGTTCGTCGGCGTCTGTTTCGGCCATCAGATGATGGGGCACGCCCTCGGCGGCCGAGTCGCCAAGAGCCCAAACGGCTGGGGCATTGGCGTGCATACGTTCGCGATCTCAAGACACGAATCGTGGATGCAGCCGACCGCGGATTCCGTGAGTTTGCTGATGAGCTGCCAGGATCAGGTGCTCGACCTGCCCCCCGGCGCCGAAGTCCTCGGCGGCAATGCCCACTGCCCCGTCGGCATGTTCCGCATGGGACGGATGCTGGGCATTCAGGGGCACCCCGAATTCACGCCGGCCTACGCGGAAGCGCTCCTACAACTGCGCCGCGAACGCATCGGCGCCGCCCCCGTCGACAAGGCACTGGCCACACTCCACCAACCGCTCAGCACCGCGCTCCTGGCCCGGTGGGCCGAGGCTTTTTTGCAATGAAACTCACACCCATTTGTAGACCAACCAGCACCGGCTACGAAGTATTTATCGAAGAGATACCGGAGTTGCGCGCCGAAGGCGCCACGCCCGAAGAGGCCGGCGAGAAACTCGCCGCCTCGGTCGATGTCGTTCTGGCTGCTGTGCGCCAGGTCGTCGATGACGACTCAGGAGTTTGATTCGCCGGCGGGATTGTGGCGACTCCACATCCACACCCCAACGACCCCGATCGCCGGCGTCGCCGCACTATGGGCGGTAGAGGCACAGACACAGTTTTTCCGCGAAAAGGTGCTTCCGCGAGGAACCGCGGAGTGGATGATCAACCTCGTCCCGGGGCGCCATCATATCCTGCGCCACAACGGTTCCAAGAGGTCCTCGCATGAGGTCGCGTGGCTCTCCGGCCTGCAGAGCGAATGCTTGTACATCGAAAGCCCGGAGCCGCCGTGCTTCATTGCGGCGAGTCTCCACCCTGCTTACGCCGCCGCATTGACTGGGATGGAGGCGAAGGGATTTACGGGCACGGTGTTGGAACTTGGGCCATCGCCAGTGTACGCGACGCTGCGATCTCTAACGGATTGGCCGGCCCGTTTCCTTACGTTCGAATCGTTCTTGCGGGAGCGAATCGCACGGCCGAACGACGCCGTCGTCACCGCTGTCGACATCATCGTCAACGATGGCGGCGCCACTCCCGTTCAGACGATCAGCGAGCGGCTAGGCATCAGCCACAAACATCTGGTTGAACTCTTCACACGGACCGTTGGCCTATCGCCCAAGCGCTTTGCTCGGCTTATCCGGCTGGAACGCGCAATCGCTGAATCGCAAACCCACTCGATGAACTGGACGGCCGTGGCCCACGAGTGTGGCTTTCACGACCAAGCCCACTTCAACAGGGAGTTCAAGCGTTTCACTGGCGTCACCCCCTCGGAGTTCCTGGCCAGGCGGGAGGCTAGCGGCCAAGCGATGATCGAAGGGTAATTTTTCTACAAGGCAGAAAAAGAACGCGGCGCTACACTAAGAACCGATGCGACGCCTCGCCTTACTTCTCGCCGCCACGCTCCACGCACAGGACGCTCTCTATTTGGCCACAATTGCCGCCGCTGGCGCTTCGTTGAGGCTGCACGAAACCGCGGACGCAAAGCGTTGGCTGGGCCAGGCGCCGCCGCGGGATCGCCATTGGGAATGGCACTACCTGCAGGCGCAGGCGAACCAGGCAAGCGCCGAATTCCAGGCTCATCAACAGCAGGTGACTAGCGTCGCGTTCAGCCCGAATGGCAAGCTGGTGGCGACGACGTCCAGCGATAAAACGGTGCGACTCTGGAGCACGCAGACACGACAGATGATGCACGAGTGCAAGGGCCATACAGCCGCCGTCTGGAGCGCCGCGTTTAGCCCTGACAGTGCGCGCGTTGTCAGCGGCGCATCCGATGGGACGATTCGCATTTGGAGCGCCGCCACCGGAGCGCAACTGGCGGAGTACCCCACCGATGGGCGTGGCATTACGGCCGTCGATTGGAGCTCTGACGGGGACTCTATCGCGGCGTCGTCGTGGCGTCTGGAGAACGGCGTAGCGGGCATTGTCCGGCTGTTCGACGCACATTCCGGCGCCCGCAGCCGGGCGTTCAATTTCGGCGTGAAGCCGATCACAGCCATCCGCTTCAGCCCGGACTCAAAGACGCTCGCCGCGGCCACCTGGGACTCGTGGGTGGGCTTGTGGGATCTCCGCGCCGGTACGGATCCCATCGTCGCGAAAGTACCGCCCGAAAACGGTGCGTATTCGGCCATTCAGTCCCTTACGTTTCATCCCAATGGCAAACAAGTCGCCACCGCTGGCAAGGATGGCCGCGTGCGCCTTTTCGACAGTACAACCGGGCAGATCGTTCGCACTATCGATGCCCATGACCAATGGGCAAACGCCGTCGTCTGGGCGCCGAATGGAAATTGGCTCGCCACGGCATCCAGTGACCAGACGCTGCGCTTCTGGGGCTCGAAGAACGTCATTGCCCATAGCCCGGTCAGTTCGCTTACGGCCCTGGTTGTTAGCCCCGATGGCATGACGCTCGCCAGCGGTTCCGCGGACGGGAAGGCGCAGCTTTGGAGCGCGCGTCTGGCGGATGCCACGCGGAACACGTTGGACCATAAAGACACGGTCTACGCAATGGACTTCTTTTCGACCGGGCAGCGCATGATCACCGGCGGTTGGGGCGGCGAGATCAAGGCGTGGGACACCCAAACCGGTCAGACACTGTGGACTGCGAAAGCACATAAAGCGTCCGTCAACCGCGTTGCCATCAGCCCCGATGGAGCGCGCATCGCCAGCGGGGGTAACGACGGCTTTCTCCGGATCACCGACGCCACTACCGGCGCGCTTCTTTCCACATGGGAGTCGCGGAAAGACGCCCGCGCCGCGGCTATCGCCTGGAGCCCCAACGGCCGTTGGGTGGCCAGTCCCGGTGAGAACGCGACCGCGAGACTGTGGGACGCGACCTCAGGACAATCGGTGTTCGTCTTTTCTCAGGGCAAGGGTGAGGTCTACGACATGGCCTTCAGTCCCGACTCGCTTTGGCTGGCGATCGGCTGGACGAGTGGCGATCTGGTGGTGGCCAGCACGTCCCAAGGCGCCGTTGTCACCACGCTCACCGGCCAAGCGGGCGCGGTGCGGACCGTGGCGTTTTCGCCAGATGGCAAACACATCGCCGCCGCCGGCGACGATCGTATGATCCGCCTGTGGAGTATACCGGCTGGCAAATTGAGCCAAACGATGACCGGCCACAGCGAGGCCATCTACGGTCTGGACTTTCACCCCGATGGGCGGCGTCTCGCCTCGGGTTCCTCCGACAATACCGTGCGCCTTTGGGATCCCCAGTCCGGACAAGAGGTCCTTCGCATTCCCTTCCAGCATCAGGTCTACGACGTGCGATTTTCTCCCGATGCCCGTGCGCTGGCCGTAGCCCCAATGAATGGAACGGTCCAATTGCTCCGAACCGGAAACTAGGGACGCAGCGCTTTCACCACGCTCTCCGGCACCTGAAACACTGTCCCATGCCGCACGCCCGCGGGCATCACCACGCGGTCCGTCACGTCTTCCCACGGCCCGGCCAGGGACTTCGTCCGCACCGCGCCGTACTTCTTGTCGCGGTACTTGTCGAAGTAGATATACCAATACGAACCGATCCGCATCGGGCTCGCCCCTTCCGCCCATTGCGGCCCGGAGATCGGAGTAGACGGCGGCGACCACGGCCCGGCGAGCGACATCGAAGACGTCAGGAACAGATGCTTCTTCGCCACCGGCCGCTCCGTCTCATCCTTCACCACCATCCAGTACTTCCCGCCATCGCGGAATAGCGCGCCATCGATTACCTGAAATCCAGGATCATAGAAGAGCTTCGCCTGTGTGAACGCTACGAAATCCTTCGTGGTCACCGCGTACAGCCGGTGGTTGTAATCCTTCGACCCCGTCCCCAACGTCTCCGAAAACTTCCCAGGAACCGTGGACGCCCACACCACCACGAAGCTCTTCGTAGACGCGTCGTAGAACACCTCCGGAGCCCAACAATTGGAGGCCTCCGCTAGGCACGCGAAGGTCTTCTGCGGCGTCCACTTCTTCAAGTCGCGCGAACTGGAATACCCCAGCGTCTTGCCGTTCCACGACGTCGTCCACACCATGTGGAACACGCCATCCGGCCCGCGCGTAATAGACGGATCGCGCATCAGTTTCGACTCGCCCACCACCGGCGCCAGCAGCGGCTTGTCCCCGTTCAGCGCCGTCCAATGCAGCCCGTCGCGGCTCTCGGCCAGGTACAACCCCGTCTCTCCGTTCCCGCGGAAAAACGAAAACACCAGCACGGCACCAAGGAAAACGTTCACCCTCGCATGATACCGTGGAGCGAATGCGCTCACTGTTTCTCGCTGCTCTGTGCGCGGCTGCCCTGTCGGCCGCCGACGCCCCCAACACCCTCACCGCCGCCGAAAAAAAGGCCGGCTGGAAGCTCCTCTTCGACGGCAAAACCATGAAAGGCTGGGAAGACGTCGGCAAGCTCACACCCCCCGGAGACTCCTGGATCATCGAAGACGGCGCCCTGAAATCCGTCCCTCATCCCAAACTCCGCGAAGACCTCTTCAGCCTTGCCAAGTTTGGCGATTTCGAACTCGCATGGGAATGGAAGATCGAAGCCAAAGGCAACAGCGGCTTGAAGTATCGCGTGCAGGATCGCTTCTTCGTCGACGAACGCCGCACCAAGGAGTTCGGCAAGTTTGAAAACCTGGCCAACCACGGCGCCCGCACCCGCGAGTTCAAACGCTCCCAGTCCACGCAGGAATACATCGTCGCTTTCGAGTATCAGATGATCGATGACGCCGGCCACGCCGACGCCAAGCGCGGCGCCTACTATCAGGCCGGCGCGCTCTATTCGATGATCCCCGCCGCGCAGCCCGCCGCCAAGCCCATCGGCGAGTACAACCAGTCCCGCATCGTCGTCAAGGGCAACCAAATCGAGCACTGGCTCAATGGCGTCAAAGTTGTCGA
Organism: Candidatus Sulfopaludibacter sp. SbA3; assembly: GCA_945860645.1. Lineage (GTDB taxonomy): Bacteria > Acidobacteriota > Terriglobia > Bryobacterales > Bryobacteraceae. Next base: position 7,756 of record CAMATG010000039.1, read on the forward strand.
CGGCGACCTCAGCGCCAAATCGACTCTTGAGAAATCCGCCGGACGCTGGGGCGCCGATTCGCCCATCCACAAAGCGCTCGCCGAACAGCCGAAAAAGGAATGCCAGATCACGCTACAAAACCACGGCGACGCCGCCTGGTTCCGCAGCATCAAGGTCCGCCAACTAAAGTAGTTTCGCGAACAAATCCCGCGCCTGCGCCGAGTCCGGATGAAACCGCAGCACCCGGCGCAGCGTGGCGGCGGCACCCAGTTTATCTCCCGCCTGCATCTGCCCCATCGCCAGGTTCAACCCCACCGCCAGCATTCCCGGATTCTTCGCAAACGCCTTCGCCCACAGCGCCAGCGCCTCCCTTCCCCGTCCTTCCTGCATGCGATAGATCCCCAGATTCGCCATCGCCGTGGCGTGGTCCGGCTGTAGTCCCAGCACCCGCTCATACAGCGTCCCACCCTTCCCCCGCCCATCGTAGAGCTGTGCCAATTGCACCAGCACCGCCGCATCCGCCGCCGGGCCCGCCGCCAGTTTTTCCAACACCGCCACGCGCTTGGCAGGCTCCGCCAACGCCCACTCCCGCTCCGTCGGCGCCATCCCCGCAAACGGCCGCAGCTCTTTCAACGCCGCCGCCGTTCCGGGGCGCCGCGCAATCGTATGGTCCGTGTACACCACGTGCTCCCCTTCGCGCGAACGCCCCTTCGGCATATGGCAACCCGCGCAATCGGAGCCGCCGTTCGCATGGGGCTGGTGACAATCCAGACACGCCGCCTGGCGCGTCGTCCCCGCATGCGCATCGTGGCAAGTGCCGCACCACATCTTCTCCCCCGAAGCCTGCGCGCACCGGCTCCGCGCCAACTGTTCGGCATGGTCCGTCGCGGCCCGTTCCCCGCCCCTCCCGCCAACGAAAACCAGCAAATGATCGCTCAGCAAGTCCCCCGCCCGGAACGTCTCTGGCCCCCGTCCCGCGCGCGCCACGCGCGCCGCGCCGGTCAAATGACACTGGAGGCAAACACTGTCCCGCCGCGCCGCCGGCAGCTTCGCCGGATTCACGATCGGCCCCGTGCGCGCCACGTGCGCCTCCCCCGCCCCGTGGCACCGTTCACAACTCACACCGCCCTCGACGAACGGCGGATCCGCATAGGCATTTTGCGTCGCCGCCACCACACGCGCCCCACTGGCATGGCACTGCAGACACGCACTCTCCACCGGACGCGCCACATCTACGAAAGGCTTCGTACCATAGCCCGGCGACAACCCCCACGCCCCGCGCGACGAGAAATATGACGCCGGCGATTGGAACAGAAACCCGTCCACGAAACCCGCATAGCTCCGCCCCACGGCGCCCGACCCCACGAAATACTCCATCCGGAATGTGCCCTTGCCGTAGTCCACTTCGTACGACGGCGCCACGCGATACCGCGCCCCCGGCCCGCGGAACAGGGCCGCGTCGAACTTCTCAAACCCATCACCCACGCGCCCGCTGCTGCGCGCCATCCCGCTCCGCCGCTGCGCTTCAAAAATCTCCCGGTGGCACGGCGCGCACGCCCGGCTGCCCGGCTCACCCCAGACGGCCACAGCCAGCGCCAACGCGGCCAGCCAGCGCATGGCTACAGCGCCGCCGTCACTTCAATCTCGATCAGCGCCCCGGCCCACAGTTCGGAAACGCCAACGCCGGTCTTCGCCGGCTTGTGGGTGGAGAAGAACTCGGCGTAGACCTCGTTCGCCTCCGCCAGCCGCCCGTAATCGGTGAGGTACAGATTGCACCGCGCCACGCGGTCCAATCCCGACCCGGCCTCTTTCAAAATCCGCTCGATGTTCACGAGCGCCTGCCGCGTCTGCGAACGCATATCGTCCCCGGCCAGCCGATTGGTCTGCGGATCGATCCCCAGCATCCCGGAGACAAAGACAAGATTCCCCAGAACAGTCGCCTGTGAATAGGTCGAGTTCGCCGGCGGCAGGTCCGGAATGGTTAAGGGGACCGGCCGCGGCCGGTCCCCTTGTTGGTGTTGTGACATCCCTCTGATTAGAACGTAAAGCGCAGAGCGATTTCAATGTTGCGCGGGCCCAGCTGCTGCCCCGTGAACTGACCGAAGAACGGACTCGTCAGGTTGGTGTTCAACCCGCCGACGCCCGCCCAGTTGAACGCGTTCAAGAACGTGCCGCGCAGCTCGAAGAACCGCTGCTCGTCGATCTTGAAGATCTTCTGGATGCTGGCGTCAAACGTGGTCAGCCGCCGGTCGCGGATGTTGGGCAGATACGGCCCAACGGTCCCCAGCCGCGAAACAACGTTCTGCCCGCCGGCGAAGACCGGAGGATTGGAGAACGCCGCGCGGTTCAGGTACGCCGTGCCGCCGTTGATGCCGCGGAAGTTGATCCCCGCGTCGGAGTTCAACACGATCGGCACACCAGAAACCAAATCCGGCCGCGCCGCGCTGCCCGTCGGCAGGCTGATGCCACCGGTGCCAATTGCCACCGGGGCGCCACTGCGCCAGTTCTGAATGCCGGAAAGCTGCCAGCCGCCAATGAACTTGTCCACGATGCGATTCAGCTGTATGGTTTTGTTGACCCCGATCGGCAACTCATAAATCCAGCTCAGCTTGGCAACGTGCGGGTAGTGGTAGTTGATGATGCTGCGCTCCAAGCGCTGGTTGAAGATGTCCGCCACGCCTTCGGAGTCCAGGGCGCTATCGGCCATGCCGATGGTCTTGGAGAAGGTGTAGGCGCCCAGCACAGCCAGGCCCTTGGAGAAGTGCCGCGTCACCTGCACCTGCATCGACTGGTAGGACGACGATCCGTTGTTCGGGAAGATGCTGTTGATACCGGTGTACTGCGGATAGGGGCGCAATGCCTGGAGGTTCGTGCCCACGAAGCCGGGGAACGGCGCCGGAATCGGGCTGGCCGAAGTCCACGGCCGCGGCAGGATGTCGCCATACTGCTGCGTGGCCGCGAACGGCAGATTGTTCGGCTGCACAAAGCCACGCGCGATCAGCCGCGTGCCCTTGTTGGCCACGTAGTTCACTTCCACCACCGTCTGCGCCGGCAGCTGATACTGGAACCCGAAGTTCCAGTTCTGCACGTACGGCAGATGGTTGCCGTTCGACGGGTAGAAGTCGATGCCCTGCCCGTTGGCGAGCGTCGGGATCTTATTCGGCAAGGTGCCCGTGAAGCTCGGGTAGGGGTTGGAGATGTTCCCCAACGGCGCCTCCGCGAACGGGACCGACGTGTTGGCCGAGCTCACATTGATGCTGCCGTTGTAGCCCAGCGTGCCGCCAAAGCCGAAGCCGTTGGAGATGGCCGGGGTGTTGTTGATGCCGTAGCCACCGCGCATGACCAACTTGTTCGATACCGCGTAGGCGAAACCGAACTTCGGTGAGATCTGCTTCCAGTAGGTGTCCATGAAGCCGTTGCGATTGCGGTCGTCGGCAAACACCAGTGCGCCAGGACGATTGCCCGCGCCCGGATTCGGCACGCTGAAGTCGATCGCCGACATACGGCCCGCGACTTCCGCCAGCCCGCCCACGATCTCCCAACGCAAGCCAATGTTCAGCGTCAGGCGCGGCGTCAGCTTCCAGTCGTCCTGGAAGTAGAGGCCGCTCTGCCGCCAGCGGTGGCCGAAGTTGGAGGCCGCAATGGCGCGGCTGGTCGAGTTGTACTCGCCCAACAGGAAGCTGGCGAAGCTATGCCCGGTCTGATTGATGAAGCCCGGCAGCGCCGTCTGATTCGGCGAGAAGTTGAAATCGCCCGAGCCGGACTTGTTGCGCGTGTTGTAGTAGTAACGGCGTTGTTCGAAACCGAACTTGAAGTTGTGCTTGCCGCTCACTTTGGTCAGGTCAACCTGGCCGATTGTCGACCCGTTGAAGCTACCGCCGCGGTTGCCGGAACCCAGGCGTCCACCGGCGCCGATGCCACCGCCCTGGAACGGCTGCCCACCGAAGTTCAACACCGGGAAGTGCACGCCCGGGACATTCGTCATGCCCAGTTTGGCTGGCCAATCCTGGTCGACGAACACACTCTCGTTCATATTGCCGAACCGGTTGTAACCGAGGTTCGCGCGGCCCAACAAGGTCGGCGTCAGCGTGAAATCGTAGGCCAGGCGTCCCATCGTGCCCGGCGTGTCCTGGTTTTGATAGACGTTGGTCGGCGATCCGGGAGGCGCGCCCCACCGCGGGTTGCCAGAGTTGTAGCGCACACGGAAGTTCCGGTTGATCATGCCGCTTAAACGGTGCCGGGTGTTAATATTGTGATCCCCTTTGAACGTCAGCATGCGTTCTCGGAAGTTCGGGCAGCATGTGCCGATCGCAGGCATGTTGTTCTGCATCCCGCTGAAGATCGGATCGTCGATCGGAGCCAACTCCAGGATCTTAGAAGGCACCGCGCCAAAGCGACTCCGCGGAATAATGTTCCCAGGGAAGATGCTGCGCACCCAAGGACCCGTATTCCCAGCCTGTTGCGCGGACCGCGGATCGTAGATCGCGCCGAACTGAACTGGCCGGCCCAAGGCGTCCGTGCCGACGTTTGTCCCGGACCCGGCGTTTCCAGTGAAACCGGGATTCAGCAGGCTCGAAAAATTTCCTTGCTTGAACTCCGGAGTGGGCAGGTGCACAAACCCACTCTGGTTGTAATCGGCCTGCGTCGTCCGTTCCATATTGTGGAACCAGAAGGTACGGTTCCGGCCGTCATAGACTTTCGGAATCATCACCGGCCCGCCCGCAGAATAGCCATAGTTGTGCTGCTTGTACGGCTGGCGCTTAATCCCCGCCGCGTTGCTGTTGAACGCGTTCGCGCGCAACGCATCGTTCTGGCCGTAGTAGTAGGCCGAGCCGTGCAGCGAGTTCGTGCCGCTCTTGGTCGCGAAGTTCGCCACCGAGGTCTGCCCGCCCGAATACTGCGCGCTCACCGTGCCGGTCTGCATTTTGAATTCGCTGATCGATTCGGCCGAGGGGCTGAACTCGGAGTTCGCGCCGCCTGCCAGATCCATGCGCCCAATCGAAATGCCGTCGATCAGAATCTCGTGCGAGTAGTTCTGCCCGCCGTTGATCGACCCCTGCCACGTGCCGCCCACCGAACCGGGCAGTGAAGTAAAGATGAACTGTTGAATCTGTCGCCGTCCGCCGCTCACCGCGATCGGCCAGGCGTCGAACTCTTTCTTTGACACGTAACTCCCGATTTCCGCGGTACCCGTTTCCAGCAACGGCGCCTCGCTCGAAACCGTAATTTGCTCGGAAACATTGCCCACTTCCAATTTGAAATCGACCGTCAGCGTCTGCGCCACAGCCAGCACGACGTTCTGCCGGATAGCGCCCTTGAAGCCCGGCGCCGATACCGTAATCCGGTACGTCCCAGGGGATAGTGACGGCATACGGTACACACCGGCATCCGTCGTCACAGACGTGAATTCCACGCCGTTTGCAGGATTGACAATCTTCACCGTCGCGCCCACCACAGCGGCGCCCGACGGGTCAAGAACAGATCCGTTGAAAGTTCCACGCTCAGCCTGTCCGAACAGGCTGGCGCCAATTACCAAAGCAAGAGCAATGCGACAAATGTGCATCCAATAACCCCTTGTTTCTTCCATTTACGTCGGGGACCGACGTTGGGAGAGACTGTATCACAGTTCTAAACTGAAGGGGTGCCTCTGGTACTAGCCGTACTCTTTGCCTCCGGACTGACCGCCATGAGCTGCGCCGTCTTTCCTCCCTGCCACGCCGTTCGCCCCGGGCTCGTCGTCGCCATCGCCGAGGCAGTCGATGACTATACCGCGCCGGATCAACCGCCCAACCCGACGCAACAAGTACCCATTCGCATGCGCCTCCGCAAGCTGATCTACGGCCACTCGCCAGGCCAGGAATTCACCCTGCAATGGTTCGCGGAAGTCAGCCTCCGCGCCGGCGAGTTGATCTACATCGAAGAATCCAACGCCCCGTTGCGCACCAGGGCCTGTGGCCAGACCGATAGCGTCTCGGCCAACACCGCTACCCGCCAGAAGTTCTTCCAGGAACTTGCCGCCGGCAAGCACCAGGGCACCTACGTGCGCATAGGCCTTCCGGACGGGCGCCCACAGCGCCATCCGCCTCTCTGGCCCCAACGGCACCATCGAGAAAATATTCGACGCCCGCGGCGTCACCGAATGGCGCAAACTCCCGCCCGGCCGCTACACCGTCCACCCCGCGCGCAGTGGATTCACGCTCGACGAGCGCAACGAATCGAATCCCGTCTTCCAACTCCTCCCCGGCGCCTGCGTCCAATTCCTCTTCGACCCCAAGTAAACTGAAGCCATGCGCCCGGCCCTCGCTCTCTTGTTCGCCGCCACCACCTGGGCCACGAGCTGCAGCACGCTGCCGCCCTGCACAGCGCTCGCTCCGGATCTCACCGTCGCCATCGCTGAAATTCTCGAAACACCACTCCCCGCCGGCGACGCACCCGTCCCAGTCCGGATGCGACTCAAAACGCTCATTTACGGGCGCTCGCCTGGCGCCGAATTCACCTTCCTCCTCCCCTCCAGCTCCAATCTGCCCATCGGCTCACTCTTTTACATCGAAAGCCGTCAACCGCTCCAAACGGAGATCTGCGGCTTGTCGGGGCCCTATAACGCCCGTCAACACAACGAGAGAATCCGCGTGTTTCGGAAGCTGGCCGCGGCTCCCGCTCAGAAGGCGGCCTTTCACGTCCACGCCAGCGGCAGGCTCAGCAATTCCCTTTCCGGCGTCCATCTCACGCTCCGCAATCGGTCGGATGTTCGGCACAAGACGACGGACATCGAAGGCAATGCGCGCTGGCGCGGTCTACCGCCCGGCCGTTACACCCTATCGGCCTCCCATACGGATCTACAGGTCGAGGACCCTGAGCAGACGCTCGACTCCTTCGATATCCTTCCCGGTTCCTGTACGGGCCGGTATGTCACGATGTTGCCGCCCTACAGCCTCACCGGTGTCGCACGCACACCCGACAATCACCCCGCCCAGGGCCTGCCCGTCTACCTCAAAGACTCCGCCGGCGCCTCCATCGCCGACACGACATCCGGGCCAACTGGGGCATTCACCCTCCGCCATCTCCCCGCCGGTACATATACCCTCTTTGCCGGCGACAGCCCCGGTCACCGCAGCCCCTATCCGCCGTACCTTTACCCTGGCGTCACCAGCGAGTCCGCGGCCACAACACTCAAGCTCGGTCCGGGACACCAAGTCGTCCCCCTCCAAATCTACGTCCCCACTCCAGCCCCCGTGCGGACAATTCAACTGAAACTTTCCCGCCCTCTAGGACCGATGGAAGTACCGATCCTTTCAGCGGGTCCCGCTACGATATACACCCGCACGTGGTCAGCCGACAGGACAGTCTGCACCTTGACGATACCAGCCGCCCAGCCACTCACCGGCAGCTTGAAGTTGTTTCCGTCGCGGCTCGCCCCCTTCGAATTTTCGATCGCCGCCGGAACGGAACTGGTCACCATCCCCGTCCAACTCCAATTGGCTAAATAGATGCGGTTCTTACTTACCCTCCTCTCCACCGCCGCCCTCCACGCCGCCACCTGCCCGCCGCTGCCCCCCCTGCTACTACGTCAAACCGAACCTCACCGTCCTCCTCGCCGAAGCTCTCGATTCCCGCACACCCGACAACACCACCATCCGCCTGAAACTCCGTACCCTCATCCACGGCGCCCACCCCGGCCTCGAATTCCCCTTCGACGCCCGCCACCTATACAAAGTGAACAAGGGCGACCTCCTCTACCTCGAACAAACCACCCGCCCCACGGAGCCCTTCAGCATGCGCGCCTGCAACGCCACCGGGCTCTACAACGAAAAGGAACACGCCAGCCGCATCCAGTACTTCCGCGAACTCGACGCCGGCGCCCACCCAACCGCCACCCTACGCATCAACACCATCGCCCCCGGCGCCCTCATCACCCTCCAAGGCCCCACCGGGCAACTCCAACAACAAGCCAACAGCGACGGCACCGCCGAATGGAAATCTCTCCTGCCCGGCGTCTACCAGGCCCACGCCGCCCTGCAACACTACGATAGCGAAAAGCCCACCGAGCCATTCCAACTCCACGCCGGCGCCTGCCAATTCCAACAGGCGCACCTGTTCTCCCGCTACGTCGTCCGTGGCACCCTGCGCACCCCGTCCGGGCAGCCAGTGCCCAACGTTACCATCTCGCTCTACAACGCTGCGCAACGCTCCTACGAAGCCGAAACCAACTACCGCGGCGCCTTTAAACTCCCCTACATCAACCCCGGCAAATACCGGGTCCGCATCCAATTCCCAACCCGCAAAGAGATCGACGGCGAAATCGAAGTCCGCCCCAATCAACTCGAAACCGAAGCCAACCTCACCCTCAAATAATCATCGAAAAGTAACCGCCGCTTAGTCGCTCTGTCACGACAGGTCATTACCCTCGTAGAAATGAACCGATTCTTCAGGCTTTCGCTCCTTGCCCTGGCCCCGGCGCTCTTCGCGCAAACAGACTCAGCCTCCCTCCGCGTCCTTGTGGAAGACTCCTCGCAAAGTGCCGTTGTCGGCGCCAAAGTCACACTACTCAACAGCAACAACGGCAGCACCGCCGATGCGCCCACCAATAGCGAAGGCTACGCCGTATTCAGCCCCGTCACCCGCGGTCTCTATCAGGTCAGCGTGGCCCAAAGCGGCTTCAAAACAGTCCGCCTCTCCGAGGTCCGCATAAACGTTGACGAACGCCGGCTCCTCCGCATCAAACTCGACGTCGCCTCCGTGAACGAAACCGTCGAAGTAACCGCCAACGTCGCCGCCATTCAAACCGAACAAGGCTCCCTCGGCCAGGTCATCAGCGGACGCACCGCCGTCGACCTCCCCCTCGCCGGCCGCCGCTACACCGAACTCGCGCTCCTCGCCCCCGGCGTCGCCGCCAGCACGCTGAACCCCGTCACCCGCGGCCCCGGCTGGTTCGTCTCCAACGGCAACTACCATACCCAGAACAACTTCCTGCTCGATGGCGTCGACAACAACCAGGGCACCCAAAACGCCCAGTCGCTCAGCGCCCAGGTCGTCCAGCCCAGCCCCGATTCCATCGCCGAGTTCAAAGTCCAAACCAACAGCTTCTCCGCCGAGTTCGGCCGCGCGGCCGGCGGCGTCGTCAACGTCTCCATCAAGTCCGGTTCCAACGACCTGCACGGCTCCGGCTGGTACTACAACCGCGACTCCGCGCTCGCCGCTCGCGGCTGGTTCAACAACCTCAACAACCTGCCCAAATCCAACCTCGCCTGGAACCAGTACGGCGGCACCATCGGCGGCCCCATCGTCAAGAACAAGCTCTTCTACTTCGGCAGCTATGAAGGCTTCCAACAGAGCTTCGCCGACACCTTCCTCACCACCGTTCCCAGCGCCGCCCAACGCCAGGGCAACTTCGACGCCGCCACCCGCATCGTCGACCCGGCCAACGGCCAGCCCTTCCCCAACACCGCCATTCCCGCCTCCCGCTTCGACGCCCTGGGCACCAAACTCATCGCCCTCTACCCCACTCCCACCCAGGCCGGAAACGTCCAGAACGGCCGCCCCGTGAACAACTACTCCGCCCTCCGCGACGGCAAGGAAAACACCCACAAATTCGACGCCAAAGGCGACTACTCGATCAACGACAAAAACCAGGTCAGCGCCCGCTACAGCTACATCCGCCAG
>CAMATG010000040.1 GCA_945860645.1 Candidatus Sulfopaludibacter sp. SbA3
CGGAACGTTGTCCCGAGCCAATCACGTTGGTGCGAAATGGGGCGTCGGAAAGGTCCACACGGACGACTTCGATCCGGTCGAGAAACAGACTGAACCAGACTTCGTGAGCGAGGGCCCGGCTTTGCGGGATAGCGATTACGGCGAGCGCCAACGCAGCCATGCTGGCAGCAGCGAGCCTCCACCCTGGGTGGCGCGGCCGTTGTGCGAATCGTTCTTCCACCAAGAGCCGGGCTCTGGCGATTTCCGGCTCCCACGCAGGCTCCACCAGGGCAAGCTGTTCGGCCACCCACTTACCGCTATTTTGTGCTTCCATGTCTTTTCTCAAACTCCTTTCTGAATGCTGCTTGCGCACGGGTCAACAGGCTGCCAACCGAAGTCAGATTGACTTCCATGGCGGCGGCGATCTCTTGATAACTCAATTCCTCAGCCCACAGTAGAAGTGCCTGGGCGTGCCGGGGCTCAATCTCTCCCAGCACTACCCGAACATTCCGTTGCGTGGCATCCGTCTCATACGTTTCGAGAGGTGTAGGTGGCGGGCTGCGGAAGGCCGAGAACATATTCTCGAATCGTTCCCTGCGAGCCTGCCGGCGCCATTCGTCGATCGCTCCTCTGACTGCCGTCCGGTAGAGCCATCCCTCAGCGAGATCGCTGTTTTCCCCACCGGTGTGCCGCCATTTGACAAACACATCCACAGCCAATTCCTCCGCGCGGGCCTGATCGCGAACGACTCGGCCAATTGCGCGCGCGATGCGCCGATAGTGAGCGCGAAAGAGCGTGTCCAAGTCCTTCTCCACAGAATTCCCGGTGGTTGCCATTTCCCTGCTGATTGCCTTCACAATACAGGAACGCATGGAGGCGGCGATTTGTGCTGGCGCCGCGGAGAAAAAAGTTCGGCGATGCCCCAGCGTTACCGGACGGGCGACGGCCGGTTGCGGTAGCTCCAGCGTGGGCGCCCCTGTGGGGCGGCATTTTACTTTTCGGCGATGGCGAAGAGGTGCTGCATGCCGCGGACATAGAGGGTGCCGTCGACGAGCGCGGGGGTGGCCATGAGGACTTCGCCCATGGGGTTCGTCGCCAACAGTTCGTAGGTGGCGCCGGCTTTGATGACGTGGATTTCGCCGTCTTCACTGGTCAGATACAGGCGGCCGGCGGCGGCGATGGGTGAGGCCGAGTAGGCGCCGCCGTTGCCAATGCGCTGCTGGTACACGGCGTCGCCGGTTTTGGCGGCGTAGGCATTGAGAATGCCGTTGTTCTGGATGATGTAGAGCGAGTCCTGATAGGCGACTGGCGTGGGCATATATACACCCTTGGGCTTCGACCAGGCGATGGCGGCGGTTTCCTTGGCGAGATCGCCTTGGGAGCCGGGCTTGATGGCGTAGGTCTTCTGGATGGGCGGGTAGGAGTTGCTGACGAAGATCAGGTCGTTGGCGAAAATGGGCGTGGTGACGGTGATTTCCGAGTTGGGGCCGACGCTCCAGAGTTCTTTGCCGGTCTTGGGATCGTAGCCGCGGACGGCTTTGGTGCCGTTGGTGACGAGTTCGACGCTGTTTTTGCTGGTGACGATCGTGGGGGTGCCCCAGGTGGGGATTTCGGGGCGGGCGGTGCGCCAGAGTTCTTTGCCGTCTTTCAGGGCGTAGGCGGCGATGAAGCTGTCTTTTTGGCGGTCCACTTGGACGATGACGGCGCCGTTGTAGATGATGGGCGAGCTGGCGGTGCCCCATTCGTAGTCCGGTTCGAAGAACCAGCCGGCGTTTACGATGCCGAGATCCTTCTTCCACAGGAGCTTTCCGGCGGCGTCATAGGTGTAGAGGCCTTCGCTGCCGAACCAGGCGACGACGTGAGTGCCATCGGTGGCGGGTGTGGGGTTGGCTTGTGTGGCTTTTGGGTGGCGCTTTGTTTTGGGGGCGCCTTCGGCGGCGGTCTGTTCCCAGACGATTTTGCCGGTTTTACGATCGACGGCGTAGACCTTCCACTGGTGTTTGCTGGTGTCGGCGTGGGATTCGGTGGAGCCGTAGAGGCCGTGCTTCACCTTGGCGGTTGCGTCCGCGGAGATGGCGGAGGTGACGTAGATCCGGTCACCATAGACGACGGGCGAGGAGAGGCCGAGGCCGGGGATGGCGGTTTTCCAGAGGACGTTTTCGCCCTTTTCCCCGTTCCACTTGAGCGGGGCTTTTTCGGAGGTGGAGACGCCGCTGGCGTTGGTGCCGCGGAACTGGGGCCAGGATTCGGCGGCGGTGGCGGCGGTGATAGTGGCGGCGAGTACGAGAAGGGCTTTCACTGCGCGTCCTTTTTGGTGAACGGGATTTCTTTGCCGCCCTGGAAGAGGGTGAAGGCGGATTTGGCGAAGACGAGTTTCAGGCCCGCGGGGCCGAAGGTGAATTCAGTGTCGGATTCGGACTTGAGCGGGATGCGCTGTTGGCCGGTGGGCTCGATGTAGAGTTGACCATCGGTGCCGGAGACTTTGATTTCCATGGGGGCCATGGTGGTCGAGTACGTCCCGTTATAGGCGGCGAGGGTTGTATCAGGCACCTTGCGGGTGACGGGGGCGGAGGCGGAACCCTTCTTGACGAACGCGAAATCGCGGCCGCCCTGGTTGAGCATGAAGCCGCCCTTGCCGTCGAAGACGATGCGGATGCCGGCCATGGCGAAGGAGAATTCTGTGGGGCTGTCGGTGGAGAGGGGGAACTCGGGTTGGCCGTCGCCCTGGCCCTTGAGCTTATCGCCATCGGCGATGATTTTGAGGCCGAGGGGGATGGCGGCGGAAACGTAGTCGCCGGCGTAGGAGGCGAGGGTTTCCTTGGAGACGTTGACGATTTTGGGCTCCACGGCGCCTGCTTTGCGGAGGATGGCGGCGGCGTCATCCTTCTTGACCTGGATGGCGGCTTTGAGGGCGGCGGTGAGATCCTCCGGTTTGAACGGGGCCGTGAGGACCGCCTGCAGGGTGGCAGTGTTGCCGCCGCCGACGACCATGTTGAGCTGGCGGGGGGAGACGGGGACGCCGCGGGCGATGAGAGCTTTTACGATTTCCGCCCGCTCTTTCTGTAACGCGCTGTCGAGAATCGACGACTTATAGAATGTATCGGTGACGTTCGGGTTGGCCCCTTTTTCGAGCAGGAAGAGCGCGACTTCGGTGTGGCCGTTGAAGACGGCGAGGTAGAGCGGAGTGGCTCCGTATTGATTTTTCGATTCGAGGGGTGCGCCGGCATCGAGCAACTTTTTGACTTCGGCGAGTTGTCCGCGACGGGCGGCGACTTGCAGGTCTTCACCGGGCTCGGCGGCAAACAACACCGTAGCGATCAGCACTATAATCAGGGATAGTTTCATGCGGCCTCTTTTTCACTCAACGCACACAGCGAAGATTTGTTCCCTTCTATTTATAGCAACCCCCCTTTTTGCGGATTGGGTTGACTGGCGCGGACCGAACCGCGACGGGAGGTCCCCGGAGAAGGGGCTGCCGACGTCGTGGTCGCCGGCGGGGGAGAACCTGGCGTGGAAGGCTCCGGTTGGCGGGCGTTCGGCGCCGGTGGTGCATGGGGATCACGTCTATATTTTGACGACGGCGGGCGGGGCGAAAACGCTGCAGGAAAGGCTGGTGTGTCTGAACACGGACACGGGCAAGCTGCTGTGGGAACAGAAGATCAACATGTGGCTGAGCGACGTGCCGCCGCACCGGGCGGCGTGGTCGTCGCCCTCCGTGGATCCGGCGTCGGGCAACGTTTACGTCTATAGCGTGCATGGGATGCTGACGGCCTTTTCGCGAGACGGGAAGAAGGTGTGGGAACGGTCGCTGGTGGAAGATTATGCGTTGGTGACGACGCACGGCGGGCGCACGGTTTCGCCGGTTATCGACGGCGATCTGGTGATTGTGAGTGGCGTGTCGACGGGCTGGGGCCAGTTTTCGCGCGCGGGACACCGGTTCTTTGCGTTTGACCGGAAGAATGGCGAGCTGGTTTATTTAAGCGCGCCCGGCGGGCGCCCCTACGACACCACGTATTCGCCGCCCATCATCGCCGAGATTGACGGCGTGCGGCAGTTAATCGCGGGCGGCGGCGACGGGAACGCGCATGCGATTAAGGCGCAGACGGGCGAGCCGTTGTGGCGGTTCGATGTGTCCAAGCGCGGGTTGAATTCCGGCGTTGTGGTGAACGGGAAGACGGCCTACATCACGCACAGCGAAGAGAATCTGGACACGAACGAGATGGGTCTGTTCACGGCGGTGGATGCGACGTTGCGCGGGCCGCTTAAGAAAGACCAGGCGAAGTTTTATTTCCCCGGCTACCAGTTGGGTTTCAGTTCGCCGATCATCGACGGCGACCGGTTTTTGCAGGTGGATAACGGCGGGAACCTGTTCGCGTTTGACGTGCAGACGGGGAAGCAGATCTGGAAGTTGAACCTGGGAACGATTCAGAAATCGTCGGCGGTGCTTGGTGATGGGAAGTTGTACGTGGGCACGGAGAACGGGAAGTTCTTCATCCTGAAGCCGCACAACGACCGCGGGGAAAAGCTGAGCGAAGTGAACTTCGTGAAGGCCGGCGAGAGCGAGGAAGAGGGCGAGAAGGTGATCGCTTCCGTGGCGATCAGCGAGGGGCGCGTTTTCCTGGTGACGACGAAGAACACGTACGCGATTGGGAAGAAGCAGGCGGCGGCCAAGGTGAACCTGCCGATGCCGGTGACGGCGGCGGCTGGCGCGGCGGTGAAGTGGGTGCAGATTGTGCCGGCGGAAGTGATGATCAAGCCGGGTGAGGCCGCCACGTTCCGCGCGCGGCTGTTTGATGAGAAGGGCAATTTCATTCGCGAAGACAAGGCGACGTGGGCCGTGGAAGGCTTGAAGGGCATGATTTCGCAGGAGGGCAAGTACATAGCCGCCAGCGACAAAGTGGCGCAGGCCGGATTGATCAAGGCGACGGTTGGCGGCGTTGTGGGCACGGCGCGGGCGCGGGTGATTCCGCCGCTCGATTGGAGCTGGGATTTCGAGAAGATTGACGCGGGCAAGGTGCCGATGGAGTGGGTGAACTGCAATACGAAGTTTGAAGTGCGGCAGGAAGAGGGGAACAAGGTGCTGGCGAAGTTTGCCGATAATCCGGCGACGAAGCGGGCGCGGGTGTTCATGGGCCCGATCGAGATGGCCGACTACACGGTGCAGGCCGATGTGCGGGCGTCGCAGAAGCGGCGGCAGATGGGTGACGTTGGGCTGGTGGCGCAGCGGTTCAACCTGATGCTGTTCGGCAATGCGGAGAAGCTGGAATTGCAGACGTGGCAGCCGGAGACGCAACGCACGGCCGGCGCGAAGTATCCATGGAAAGCGGACACGTGGTACACGATGAAGCTGCGCGTGGAGAATTTGCCGGATGGGCGCGTGAAGGCGCAGGGTAAAGTTTGGTTGAAGAGTGAGCCGGAGCCGGCGACGTGGACGGTGGAGCGGATTGATCCTGCTCCGCTGGCCGAGCGGCATGGCGCGCCGGGCATCTATGCCGATGCCCCGTTTGAAGTGTTTTTCGACAACTTGAAGGTGACCAAGAACTGATGACACGCAAAACTGTGTTGGGTGCGCTGCTGGGCGGCGCGACGTTTATCGGCGGATTGCTGGCCGGCAATGTCGAGAAAGATTGGCCGATGTGGGGCGGGACCATGGACCGCAACATGGTTTCGAACATGAAGGGGATCCCCGATAAGTGGGACCTGAAGACGAAAGAGAACATCCGGTGGACGGCCACGCTGGGTTCGCAGAGCTACGGCAACCCGGTGGTGGCCGAGGGTGTGGTGCTGGTTGGCACCAACAACGAAGGGCTGCGGGACCCTAAGCAGGCTGGCGACCGCGGCGTGCTGATGGCGTTCCGCGAATCGGACGGCGAGTTTCTGTGGCAGATCACGCATGAGAAGCTGGCCAGTGGCCGCGTGAACGATTGGCCGTACCAGGGCGTGTGTTCGTCGCCGCTGGTGGAGAACGGGGTTGTTTACTACGTCTCCAGCCGCGGAGAAGTGATTGCCGCCGATATCAAGGGCATGGCGAACGGCAACGATGGGGTGAAGGACGAGAAGTTTACGGGCCCCAAGGATGGCGATATTCTTTGGCGCTACGACATGATGGAAGAGTTGGGCGTTTCGCAGCACAACATGGCGAACAGTTCGCCGGTGATTCTGGGCGATTTGATTTATGTTTCGACCTCGAACGGCCAGGACGAGAGCCACGTGAACGTGCCGTCGCCGAAGGCGCCGTCGATCATCGCGGTAAACAAGAAGACGGGCAAGCTGGTGTGGGAAGACAACTCGGTGGGCGATAAGATTCTGCACGGGCAGTGGTCGTCGGCCGCGGTGGGCAAGATTGGCGATGTGACGCAGGTGGTGATTGGCCAGGGTGACGGCTGGTTGCGCGGGTATGAATCGGTGTCGGGGAAGAAGCTGTGGGAGTTCGACCTGAACCCCAAGGAAACGGTGTGGCCGAAGACGCGCAACGAAGTGATTTCGACGCCGATTATTCTGGACGGGATTGTGTATATTTGCAATGGCCAGGACCCGGAACACGGGGAAGGGCCGGGGCACCTGTACGCGATCGACGGGACCAAGCGCGGGGACATTACGAAGACCGGTCTGATCTGGCACTTCGACAAGATCCGGCGTTCGATTTCGACCGGCGCGCTGCATGAAGGTCTGCTGTACTATGCCGATTTCTCGGGCTTTTTGCACTGTTTGGACGCCAAGACCGGCAAGGAGTTGTGGAACCACGACATGTTGGCGGCGGTGTGGGGTTCGGCGATTGTGATTGACGGGAAGGTGTATCTGGGCGATGAGGACGGCGACATTGCGGTGCTGCAGGCCGGGCGCACTAAGAAGTTGCTGTTTGAATCGAGCCTGGAGAGTTCCATCTACTCGACGCCTGTGCCGGCGAACGGCAACATGTACGTTGTGAACCGGAATCAGTTAATCGCCATCGGCAAGAAGTAAGAATTTAATATACTGGGCGGCAAGAGAATGGGACGATTCACATTCATTGCCGCCTTCGTTTTTCTGGCTGTTCGCCTTGAGGCGCAGCCGCTACAGTTTAACCGGGATGTCCGGCCGATATTTTCTGATAAATGCCTGACTTGTCATGGGCAGGACGCGGCGAATAAAGGGATCCGGCTGCGGCTGGATCGCGAGGATTCGGCGAAGGGGGACCTGGGCGGGGGGCGTCGCGCCATTGTGCCGGGGGAGCCGGAGGAGAGCGCGTTGCTGGGGCGGCTTCGGACTGCCAACAAGGCACTGCGGATGCCGCCGGTGCATACCGGCGCGGGCCTGAAAGAGGCCGAGATTGCGCTGCTGGAGAAATGGATCCAGGAGGGCGCGGTTTGGCAGAAGCATTGGTCGTTTATCTCGCCAGTGAAGGCGGAGGTTCCGGCGGGGCGAAACGCGATCGACTATTTTGTGCGGCAGCGGTTGGCGAAAGAGGGCTTGCAGCCTGCGGCCGCGGCGGACCGGCGGACGTGGATCCGGCGGGTGACGTTTGATGTAACGGGATTGCCGCCGACGCCGGAAGACGTGGCTGGGTTTGTTGGCGATACGTCGGCCGGGGCGTATGAGAAAGTGATCGACCGGCTGCTGGCGAGTCCGCGGTATGCGGAGCGGATGGCGATCCGGTGGCTGGACGCTTCGCGGTATGCCGATACGAATGGGTATCAAACCGACGCCGACCGGATCATGTGGCGGTGGCGCGACTGGGTGATTGATTCGTTCCACAAGAACATGCCTTTTGATCAGTTTGTGCGGGAGCAGATTGCGGGCGATTTGTTGCCGAACGCGACGCTGGCGCAGAAGATTGCCACGGGGTTCAGCCGGAATCATCGCGGGAATTCCGAGGGCGGGATTGTGGCGGAAGAGTATTTGATGGAGTACGCTGCCGACCGCGTGGAGACGATGTCGACGGTGTTTCTGGGGCTGACGGTGGGATGTGCGCGTTGCCACAATCACAAGTACGATCCCATCACGCAGAAAGAGTATTACCAGTTCTTTTCGTACTTCAACAACATTGGCGAGCCGGGACGGTATTTGAAGTATGGGAACTCGCCGCCGCTGGTGGCGGCGCCGACGCCGGACCAGGAAGTGAAGCTGAACGCGCTGCGCGGGCAGTTGGCCGGGGCGGAGAAGCGGTTCAAAGAGATGGAGCCGCGAATGACGGCGGCGCAGACGAAGTGGGAGAAGAGCCTGGCGGCGGACGCGGTGTGGACGTCTCGGGAGTTGCTGGGGGCAGAGCTGTTGGCGACGCCGGTGCGGTTTGACGGGGCGAAGAGCTTCGATGCCGGCGAGTATGCGGAGTATGGATTTCAGGACCGATTTTCGCTGACGTTCCGGATGACGACGGCGACCGGGGACGGCGTGATTCTGCACCGGATGGCGGACGACGAAGCGAACCCGGCGGGGTATGGATTGAACCTGGAGAACGGGAAGATTCAGGTGCAGTTCGCGGTGCGCCGGTTGGACGATGCAATGCTGCTGGAGAGCAAGCGGGCATTGGAGAAGAACAAGTCTTACCACGTGACGGTGACCTACGACGGGAGCCGGTATTCGACGGGCGTGAAGCTGTATGTGGACGGAGAGGCGTGGGAATTGGACGCGCCGTTGGACGCGTTGAACCAGGACTTCAAGCGGGCGGGGAAGCTGGTGTTCGGCGGCGGCGGCGGCTGGGAGAAGAAGTTCACGGGGGAGATCAGCGGGTTCCGCGCGTATTCGCGTGTGCTGCGGGCGGTGGATGTGGCGATGCTGGCGGTGCCGGACCCGTTGGGCAAGATTGCGCGGGTGCCGGTGGGGCAGCGGAACGAGATGCAGCGGCAGTATTTGCGGCAGGCGTTTTTTGAGCTGGGCGCGGATGCGTCGGTGCGGGAGGCGCGGGCAGCGGTGAAGCGCGGGATGGACGAATTGGAAGCGTATGAACACACGGTTCCGACGGTGATGGTGATGGCGGAGCGGGCGGAGAAGGTGGACACTTTCCTGCGTGTTCGCGGGGCTTATGACAAGTTTGGCGAGAAGGTGGAGCGAGTTGTGCCGGCGGCATTGCACCCGTTGCCGGCGGGCGCGCCAGGGAACCGTTTGGGGCTGGCCGAGTGGCTGGTTTCGCGGGACAATCCGCTGACGGCGCGCGTGACGGTAAACCGGATTTGGCAGATGGCGTTTGGCGTGGGGCTGGTGAAGACGGCGGAGGATTTCGGATCGCAGGGGGATTTCCCGAGCCATCCGGAGCTGCTGGATTGGCTGGCGTTGGACTTCATGGATAGCGGCTGGAATGTGAAGCGGTTGTGGAAGACGATGTTGCTGAGCGAGACGTACCGGCAGACGTCGATTGCGACGGCGGAGTTGCGGGATCGGGATCCGGAGAACCGGTTGTTGGCGCGTGGGCCGCGGTTCCGTTTGAGCGCGGAGATGATTCGCGATCAGGCGCTGGCGGTGGCGGGTTTGTTGGTGAACAAGCAGGGTGGGCCTTCGGTGAAGCCTTACCAGCCGGCGGGGCTCTGGGGCGAGAACGGCGGGGGCGAGTACAAGGTGGACAAGGGCGAGGGGTTGTACCGGCGGAGCATGTATACGTTCTGGCGGAGGACTTCGCCGCCACCGTTTATGGCTACGTTTGATTCGGCGTTGCGCGAGAGTTGCACGGTGCGGGAGGGGCGCACGAACACGCCGTTGCAGGCGCTGCATTTGATGAATGACGAGCAGTTTTTGGAAGCGGCGCGGGTGTTAGCGCAGCGGGTTTTGACGGAGGCGCCGGATACGAACCGGCGGATTGAGCGGGCGTTTGAGCTGGTGTTGGCAAGGGCTCCGCGCGAGGGCGAGGCGAAGCCGTTGCGGACAATGTTGGCCTATGCGCAGGACCGGTTCCGGACGAAGCCGGCGGACGCGGCGGCGCTATTGAAGCAGGGTGAGGCGCCGCCGCCGGCGGGCGTGGACCCGGCGGAGTTGGCCGCGTGGAGTACGGTGACGAGCATGATCTTGAATCTCGACGCCGCGGTGACGAAGGAGTAATGACGATGCAGAGCCGGCGAAATTTTCTGACTTTGGCGGCGGCGCAATCGCTGCTGGCGGCCGATGGGACGTTGCCGCATTTTGCTCCGAAGGCCAAGCGGGTCATTTACCTGTTCATGTACGGCGGGCCGTCGCAGATTGATTTGTTCGACTATAAGCCGCGGTTGGCGGAGTTGCACAAGACGGAGTTGCCGGCGTCGATTCGCGGTGGGCAGCGGCTGACGGCGATGACGGCGACGCAGACGAAGTTCCCGGTGGCGAAGTCGATTTACGAGTTCAAGCAGCACGGGCAGAGCGGGGCGTGGGTGAGTTCGCTGATGCCGCATACGGCGAAGGTGGCCGATAAGCTGTGCTTCATTAAGTCGATGCATACGGAGCAGATCAATCACGATCCGGGCATCACGTTTTTGCAGACTGGGTTTCAGCTGGCCGGGCGACCGTCGATTGGCGCGTGGCTGGCGTATGGTCTGGGGAGCGAGAACAAGGATCTGCCGGCGTATATTGTGATGGCGTCGGCGGGATCGAAGCTGGGGGACCAGCCACTGGCGGATCGCGTGTGGGGGAGCGGGTTTTTGCCGTCGAGTTATCAGGGCGTGAAGCTGCGGTCGGCGGCGGATCCGGTGCTGCATTTGAGTAATCCGGGCGGGCTGGACAGGGACATGCGGCGGCACTATTTGGATGGGCTGGCGGAGATGAATCGGGACCAGCAGGCGGCGACGGGGGACCCGGAGGTGGCGGCGCGGATTGCGCAGTATGAGATGGCGTTCAAGATGCAGATGTCGGTGCCAGAGTTGAGCGATTTGTCGAAGGAACCGGCGCACGTGGTGGACCGGTATGGGCCGGACGCGCTGAAACCGGGGACGTTTGCGTATCACTGTTTGCTGGCGCGGCGGATGGCCGAGCGGGGTGTGCGTTTTGTGCAGCTGTTTCATCGCGGGTGGGATCAGCACCGGACGCTGCCGACGGCGTTGCCGGTGCAGTGCGGGTCCACGGATCAGCCGGCGGCGGCGCTGGTGCAGGACCTGGCGGAGCGGGGGATGTTGGAAGACACGCTGGTGGTTTGGGGCGGGGAGTTCGGGCGGACGGTGTATTGTCAGGGGCCGTTAACATCGACCGAATACGGGCGGGATCATCATCCGCGGTGCTACACGATGTGGATGGCGGGCGGCGGGATTAAGCCGGGGATTACGCACGGGGCGACCGATGAGTTCAGCTACAACATTACGGAAGACCCGATGCATGTGCATGATTTGCATGCGACGATTTTGCATTGTCTGGGGATTGATCATTTGCGGCTGACGCATAAGTTTCAGGGGCGGCACTACCGGTTGACGGATGTGCATGGGAATGTGGTGAAAAAGATTTTGGTGTAGGGGGGCGGGTGCGCAGCTTCCGGGTCATCGGCGTTGTTGTCGCCTTGGGGCTTGGTGCCAGTGTTCTCGCTATTGTTGGGCTGTCGCGGCAACGGGAACCGTCGCGGGTGGTTCGGTCTGTTGCGCTGAGTTCGGACTCCCGGTGGCTGGCGAGTGGTTCGGTGAATGGGGGTGTTCGAGTTCTGGATTTGCGGGATCCCTTGGTTCCGGCGCGTGTTTGGGAATTTCCGGGGAATCTGAACGACTTGCGGTTTTCGCCTGATTCGAACTATTTGGTGGTCGCGAATCGGAACATTTCGATTGTTTCGATTACGGGTGAGGGCGGCGTGCGAGTTGTTCGGAATGATGAGGCCAACTATGGGGCCGTGCGCTTGAGCCCGGACGGGCGGTCGATTCTGACGATCAATGGAAAGGGCGCGGTGCAGATCGTTGATCGCGCTACGGCGTCGGTTCGTACGGTGTATTGCTGCTCGTCGATCTGGGGCGATGTTGATTTCAGCCCGGAGGGAAAACGAATTGTATGGGCTGGGCACTGGCCGAGTGTTTGGGATCTCCGGTCAGCGTCCTTGGAAGGGCGGCTTACCGCATCGAGGGAGGAGATGACATTTGGCCCGGTCGGAATTGGTGACGCGATCTACATGGGAAGCCAGGATGGGCGTGTTCATCGATGGGACTTGGAGTCGCGCCGGGCGATGGGGAAGTCGCCGCCGTCGGTTGGTTATGTGCGTTCGATGGTGTTGCTGAGCGTAAGTGGTTGGGTGGCGTATTCCGCGACTGGCGGGCCCGTCCACCTTTGGAATCCGGCCACGGGCGAGGCGCGAATTGTTGGGGCGGCGAGGGCGACGAGCAATCTTGTGTTTGACGCGGTTGGCGATCGGGTCGCTTTTGGAACCGCGGCAGGGACTGTGGAATTCTGGGATTTGTTACAGGGGCGGTTGCTGGCTACGGTGCCAGTCGAATAGCCGTTTACCGTACAATCATCTCCATGAGGGCCGTCGCATCGCTCGCGTTCGCCGTGGTGTTCGTTGGCTCGCTTGCGGCGCAAGTGGCGACTGGAATCGCCGCGAAGGCTGATGCGTATATCAAGGCTGCCGGTATCGAGGGTGCCGTTCTGCTGGCTCGGCGCGGCGAGGTTTTGCTGGCGAAGGGGTATGGGCTGGCGAATCACGAACTGGGCGTGGCCAATAAGCCGGAGACGAAGTTCCGGATTGGTTCGATTACGAAGCAGTTCACTGCTACGGCGATCCTGCAATTGCAGGAGCAGGGGAAGCTGCGCGTGGGCGATTCGATTGCGAGGTATCTTCCATCGGCTCCGCCTGCTTGGAATGGCATCACGATTCATCATCTGCTGTCGCATACGAGCGGGATTCCGAGCTACACCGATGGCGAAAGTTATCGGGAACGGATGTGGGAGCGTTCTGGTTCGCCGCTTGCCTATATTCGCCGCTTTCAGGACCGGCCTCTTCAATTCGATCCCGGGACGAAGTTTCGGTACAGCAATTCTGGGTATTTTCTGCTTGGCGTGATTATGGAACAGATCACCGGCATGAGGTATCAGGACTACCTTCGGAAGAATATCTTCGAGCCCCTGCAGATGGCCGATACCGGTTACGACTGGCCGGGCACGATTTTGAAGGAGCGCGCCAGCGGTTACTCGAAGAGTGAGGCCGGCCAGTTGATCAACGCGGAGTATCTCGACATGGGGCAGCCCTATGCGGCGGGCTCGCTTTATTCGACGGTGTTGGATCTCTACAAATGGGACCGTGCCTTGTATACGGCCAAGGTTTTGAGCGCCAAGTCCATTGCGGACGCATTTCGGCCGAATCCTCTCGAGTGGGCCAACGGGATTCAGTACGGATATGGCTGGGGGATTTCTCGTGTGAAGGGCCGCACGGCGGTGGGGCATGGCGGGGGCATCAACGGCTTCTCTACGGTGATTTGGCGGGCCATTGAGGAGGACGCGGTGGTGATCATTTTGTCGAACCACGACGACGCTGGAAATGTGGGGAAGAGCGGGCGGGAGCTGTTAGAGCTCATTCTGGCTGATCCTTGATGGGATGCACCGCGAACGAGGGGCGCGTTGGTCTCAAACGCCCCAGAGACGGATGCAGCCGTTTGCGCTGAGATCGACGTCGCGGAGAATGGCGCGGCGTCTGCCGATTTTCAATGCCTTATGTTCATGAGAAACCGACCATTTCCGCTCCCGTTGGGCGCGGCACCTTAGGCACGCACTAGATCTTCCCGCTCCCGATCGATTTGCGAAGCGAGTTCGGAGGATTCAGGCGCGTTGTTGCGTCCTCAACGCCGAACTCTTCGATGTATGCAGCGAGCGCTTCCCGTAGGTCAGAGATGGCCTCTTCCTCGGTTGCTCCTTCTCCATAGGCAGGGATGTCGGGTACTCGAGCTGTGAATCCCCCATACTCCGGGTCGGGAATGAGTTCCACCGTGAGGTGCTTCATAGCCCTTATTCTAGCGCTCGGGAACCGGAGAGAACGCGCGGGTAGCGCGCTCTCCCCGTTGGTTGACTACTGGTCGCCGTTGCGGACGCCGTTCAGGTCGCGATCGAGCGCCATGCGGACGCCGTTGCCTTTCGGCACGGCCGTGTAGGTGATGGCCGTGTCGTCATCGGCGAGGGCCCGGAGTTGCGCGTCGGTTAACGCGGGTTTGTTGGACTTGTCGCGGAGGAAGACGCCGGCGCGGTAGAGGTAGCCCTCGCCGGTCTTGCTGTTGAACGCGATGAGTTCGCACTCGTCGGCGTTGGCGCGGGCCAGGAGGAGATTGATGCGCGCGTTGGTGGACGCCGCGTTGTCTTCCGTCCTTGTCACCTGTTGGCCGACGATGGGAGCGAAGTTGGAGTCCATGGCGAAGACGAAGGCCTCCATGGCGTCACGCTCGTGGATGCCGGTTGCGTCCATCTTGATGCCTTCGGGATTGTTGATGGCGCCGCCGACGAAGGGGGGGAGGATGGGCTGGAGTTCGCCGGTGCCGAAGTTGGCGGCGAAGAAGAAGTTCGACATCATGTCGAAGCTGCCGTCGTGGAGGAAGCCGAAGCCGCGGATCTGTTCGCCCTGCTGGACGCCAAAGCGCGGGCCGTTGAGCCACACCGGCGAGAAGGGAATGCCGAACTTGCCCACCTTCTGATAGGCATTGCGCAGGTGCGGGTTCTTGAGCGGCGTAAGGCCGGCGACTTCGGTGGTGAGACTGTTGCTGCCGAAGAAACCGGGCTTGGTGGTTTGGCCGACGTTGGCGTTGCGGTTAATCTCGTGGCAGGCGTTGCAGTTGAGCGCCGGGCCAAAGGGATCAAAGAACGTGTTGCGGCCGAAATAGAGGTTGGACCCTTCCTGCTGGAGCGGAGTGAGCGAGTTGTCCAGCTTGCGGATGGGGTTGGGCGGATACATGACTTCGAGGATGAATTTGGTGAACTTATCCATGTCGGCGGCGGGGAGTTGACTGTTGCGCCCGAGGAGGCCGGGGAAGGCGACATTGAAAGCCTTGAAAGCCAACGTTTCGTTGAAGGCGCCGGAGTTGGGTTGCGCGTTCGGTTCGGCGTAGCCGCCGGTACGATCGCCGCGCCAATGCATGGGGCCCATGTTGTCCATACCACGGAGGCTTTGGGTGGCCATGACGCCTTTCATGGACGCGAAGCCGAAGCGAGGGGACGTGTTCTGCTTGACGTTGGGGTCGGGGGCGTTGGGCTGGTCGGGGTCGCCGAGGTCCCAGGCGAGGTGGTCGGTATCCCCGTAGATATGGCAGCTGAAGCAGGCGGAATCGCCGTGGCTGGAGCTAAACGACGCATCGTAGAGGAAGCGGCGGCCGTTGACGACGTTTGCCGGTTCGGGGTTGAACATGGAGGCCTGGCCGATTTCGGTTTTGGTCTGCGTGTTGACGATCTTGATGGAGTTGTCGAAGCGGGTCAGCACGTAGAGGCGGTTGGATGATTCATCGAGGGCGAGGCCGGAGGGGCCGCCGCCGCTGACGGTGATCTGGTTGGCGGTGTTGGGAACGAACGTATCGTTCTCCAGTTGCGCGGTGTTGTAGACGGCGACTTTGCTGGAGCCGATGGCGGCGACGTAGAGAGTCTGTCCGTTGGCGGAGATCTGCATATCGACGGGGAAGGCCACGCTGGTCGCGTTTTCAATTGGATTGGCGGCGCAGCAATTGGCGTAGTTGATGTGCTTGTTCAAGTGGCGCGGTGTGACGTTGCCTGCGTTGTCGAGCACGGTGATGCGGCTGAAGGCGATCTTGCCACGGACGGAGGGGTCTGGTTTGGTGACGGGACCGGCGAAGTGGTTGGCGCCTTCGAAGCGCTGCATGTTGTTCGATTCGAGGTTGGAGACGTAGACCTTACCGTTGGCGGGGTTGACGATCATGTTGAAGAGCGTGGTGCCGACGCGGGAGAAGACGCCGGCGGGGCCGGTGATGGCGCGGGGCGGATTAGCGGTGGCATCGATAGCGAAGACGTCGCGATCTGGGAGCGTGAATGTCATTTCGGGGTTTCGATTGAAGCCCTTTTCATCTTTCCAGTTCGTGCCGTCGTATTTTACGATGACGCTGGTGAGGTTCTGCGGCTGGCCGAAGGCGTTGACGTTGATGGGGACGGGGAGGAATGGGAACAGTTGGACTGGGGGCAGCGGATTGCCTAGGCCGGGGAAGTTGCCGACGAAGGTGGAGGCGGTGCCGTTGCCGCTGAAGAAGGACGCGGCGTAGACCTTGGCGCCATCGGGTGTGACGGCGAGGGCGCGGGGGGTGTCGGCAAAAAAGGTAAGGATATTGAGCGGGCTGGCGCTGTTGGCGGCGGCGTCGAAGACCCAAACATCGGCGCGGCCGACGCCGGGCGTGGTGAGTTGCGGATCGATTGGCGAGTTCTGGCCGCGGTGGGCGGTGGTGATGAAGGCGCGGCTTTTATTGCGGCCGGCGAAGACGATATCGCGCGGTTCGTCACCGACCTGGAGGGTGCGTTTGACGTAGGAGTTTTTGTCCTTGAGCGCGACGATGCTGACGCTATCGGAGAGGTGGTTGACGACCCAGGCTTCGTCGTCATTACGGATGGCGACGGAGACCGGTTCCAGGCCAACGGGAATGGACGCGCGGTGGTCGAGGCCATCGTTTTTGACGCGGAAGATTTCCAGTTTCGCGTCGGGGGTGTTTACGGCGAGGAGGAACTTCTTGTCGGGTGTGAGGGCAAGCGGCCGAACCTGGCCGGATTCAAACGCCGAAAAAGTCTGATTGTAGGGGTTGGGGTCCGCGATGGCGATGCTGGCATAGCTGAGCAGCAGGATCGTGGCCGCCGGTCGTAATAGTCGCATACTCTCTCCGGGAGATTGAAGTGAACCGATGAATGGTTCGGGAGAGAGTGCGCTTCGCTCTGATTCTGTATCAGCTAATTTGCAGGGCGGGGAGTTTCGCGGGGCCACTTGGGTCGCCCAGTTTAGTGGGCGAGTCGCGCGCGGGTTCGGGGGCGACGATGAAGGCGAGGGCCAAAAAGAGAATCGGGAGAAGTTTCGCAACTACCATCATGGAAAGTAGTACGTAACCCGCCCCCGATTTGTTAGGAATATTTTGCGACTATCTTCAGATCTTGGCCGCGAACAGGGAGATGACCCACATGCAGAGAGCGCCGACGGCGGCCGAGGCGGGGATGGTCATCAGCCAGGCCCACACGATATCGGTGGCGAGCCCCCAGCGGACCGCCTTCAGCCGGTGGATGGACCCGACGCCGGCGATGGAGCCGGCGAT
>CAMATG010000041.1 GCA_945860645.1 Candidatus Sulfopaludibacter sp. SbA3
GCAGTTCGTCGATGATCTTCTTCATCGTTTTCACGCGGCCCTTGCGCCACGCCCACACCTGCGGCGCCACCAGATACCCCACCGGAATGCCGCGCTTCTTCGCCTGCGCCGCCACGCGGAAATGGAAGTCCGGACTGTCGGTCAATATCGCCAGCCGCGGCCGCCGCTCCTCCATCGCCCGGACCAGTTTCCGGTACTCCCCGTAGATCCGCGGTAGATGCTCCAGCACTTCCACAAGCCCCACCACCGACAGGCTTTCCGATTCCACAATCGGCTCCACGCCCGCCGCCCGCATGCGCGGTCCCGCACAGCCGAAGAATCGCGCCTGTGGCCAACGCCGCCGCAGTTCTTCCACTAATTTGGCGGCGTACAGGTCGCCGGAGGCCTCCCCTGCCGAGATCAAAATGTCAAAAGGTGCCAAACGGTCAGTCTACAACGTGACGGCCGCCGAACCGTACTTGTTAGAATGGAAACAGTATTCAATGCCCCCTCCCATCGATCTCGCCGGTCTCAACAAAACAAAGCTCCACCTCGGCGATTTCGCACACCGTTTCTTTCGCGATGCTACGCCCTTCGGCCCCGTCTTCTCTTTCTACGCGGCCGCCGTGCCGCTGGTCTCGGAAGACCTTCGCGATTTCGTGGACGAACCCATCGCCGCCCTCCCCCCGCGCGTCCTTGCCGGTCTTGGGAAGGTAGTGCTTCTCTTCGTCCCCTTTCTCGAACGTCCCGCCGCCAAAGCCGCCCCTGCTCGCAACGCCAAGCGTTTCGCCGAAAAGGTTCTGGAATTCGATCCTCGCGATAGCCTGGTTGCCATGGACCCGCCCGCTCCGGCCAACCGGCTCCCCTTCGCCTACCTCCCGCCGGATTCCGCCGCCGACCCGCACATCTTCGCCTTCGGCATTCAGGATGTCGACTCGAGCGACTATCACTACAGCTTCTTCCACGCCCTGTCGCAGCTCATCTTCCTCACCCAACCCGATTCCGTCATCGCCGGCTATCGCAACATCCTTCGCGAAGAGTTGAAACTGCGCGCGCATGGCGAGGTGGACGACGCCTCCTGGAAAGCCAAGCTCGAACTGCTGAAGAAGGAGTCCGGCGTCCGCGGGGAATCGAAGTTGTTTCTGGAGTACGCCCGCCATAGCTTTACCGATACGTTCACGCTCTTTCTCCATGGCATCTGTTGCGACATCGACGTCGAACCCGGCCCGCGCCAAATCGCCAGCCGCTACCTCCGCAAACGCCTCCAGTTCTTGCAGGTAGAGTACCCGCAGCCTGAGGGATACGCGGTTTTTCCTGAGGAGCTTAAGAATTAACTGATCTAATACACCGCCGGTTTCCGTCGATAAGAACCATGTGCGGTGTTTGCAGGTCTCACTCTTCGCGGTTCTTCTTTGGGGCGCGCCACTCGTAGCCGCGCCGTCTATTAAGGCCACGCCGGCGGCGATGACGTTTACCTATCAGGAGGGGAGCGCCGCGCTGCCAGCCGCTCAGACGCTGGCCGTGGCGGCCGCCTCTGGAGTCCCGTCTACGACTGTCGTGGTGAACACGGGTGGCAGCCAATGGATTACCTGCTCGCCGAATCTGGGAAAGACGGCTCTGGCCGTGAAAGTCAGCGTCAATCCGACCAGTCTCCCCATCGGCCAGTACTCGGAAACGCTCATCCTCACCACACCGGAAACCACCGGCGATCCCATCACCGTTCCAGTGACGTTGATCGTCCGGGCAGCCCCCTCCGATATCCGGATCTCCCCTACCAACGTTTCTGTCGTTTACCGCCTTGGGGACATCCCGCCCCAGCCGGTCAACGTGGGACTGCATACCACCGGCGGGCTGCTGTCCTATACAGCCGCCGCAACCGGAACGAAGTGGATGCGCGTTGCGCCCGCTGGCGGCGCTGTCTTCCCCGGTTTCCGCACTAACGTCAGCGTCACTGTCGACGTTGCCGATCTCGTTCCTGGTGCGCTAAAGGGAACTCTTACCATTGCCACTCCGGACGCAGTGACGAAGACCACCACCGTCACCGTGAATCTCTCTGTCCAACCGGGGCAGCCCGTCGCCAATTCCATCTGGCCACCTCGCATCAACGTTGGCGCTACAGACAGTACGATCACCATCACCGGTGAACGCTTCTTTTCCGGTACCACGGTCAAGACCGGCAACACTGTCCTCAAAACCACCATTCTTGGCCCGAATGCGCTCAATGTGGTCATTCCAACCAGCCTGATGTCTGTCCCCGGCAATGTCCCACTCGTCGTCGCCAACCCCGATCCGGGCGGTGGCGCCGCCGGCGCCATCAATTTTGAAGTCCAGCCACCCGGCCCGCTCCTGCTCGCGGTTGTCAACGGCGCCTCGCAGTTGCCTGCCCCGCTCGCGCCCAGCAACGTGTTTACAATTTACGGCTCCGGTTTGGGTCCGGACACCTTGGCGAGTTTCGACGGTACTACTCCCTATCTGCCCACCACACTCGGCAATACCCGTGTGTACATCAACGGCAACGCCATCCCGCTTATCTACACCTCTGCCCGGCAGCTCTCGGCCGTCACGCCGAACACACTCGAACCGGACCGTGCCCACATGATAGAGGTTGAGTACGGAGCCTTCCGTTCTACGCCGTTCCCGTTCCTCAGCGTCGCCGCCTCACCCGCCCTCTTCACAACGAGCGGTACGGGCAATGGCAACGCGGCGGCCTTCCAGGTGGACGCCGTCACCGGCGCCTACTCGCTGAACTCCGACAAGACGCCCGCCACCAAGGGCTCCGTTCTTGTCCTGTATGCCACCGGCATCGCCCCCGTGCCGCCCATGCCCCCGGATGGCTTTGTCGCCATAGGACCTTCCAATAACAATATCCAAGGGCTCTCCGTCCTCCTGGGCGACTCCACCGCCGATCTTCTCTACGCCGGCTACGCCCCGGGCCTGGTCGTCGGCATCGTCCAGATCAACGTCCGCGTTCCGGAAACCACCCCCACCGGCAAAGCCGTCCCGCTGTTGCTAAAGGTGGGCAGCGCCACCAGCCAGGCCGGTGTGACACTCAACATAAAGTAGGGGAAGTACCCGCCGCGCCACTCGGTGCCCCTCGCCCACTGCCAGCAAATCCGCACTGCGAACAGCGTCTGGCTTCCGCCAATCCAGCCCACCTAATTCAACGGACGGAATTGCCGTCGCCCGTCAGCGTCGCGATCAACGCCAGGCAGAATTCCCGGCGGCACTCGCTGCACCCGCGCTCCCCTTCTCGCCCACCATCCCGGTCAGCTGCAACCAGCATCGACGCAGAAAATCAGTTGTCGGACTCGCCACCAACCAGGCTGGTAGCTCTCTCCACAGGAAGGAGAATCTCCCGCAAGACCCGCTGCGCCACCTCTTTGCCCTTCTCGCCCACCTCCCCGATCGGGCCCACGCAACTCGGGCACCCATGCTCACACGGGCATCCCGCTATCAATTCCGCCGTGGCCCGCAGTAACCGGTCCTGCATTTTGAAAAGTGGCTGGCTCCCGCCAATCCCGCCTGGATAATTGTCGTACAAATACAGATTCGGCCGATAGTCCCGCGAAGGTTCTGTCGAATCCTCCGTCAGCGTAACTCCCAAATCCCGCGGATCGCACATCAACAACAACGCCGCCACCGCTCGCAGCGCATGGCCCAATCCCACCAACCCGTTCTGCTTCTCCGTCGGCGTCAGGTCCGGAAACCGGGCCAGGAACCCCTCGCTGAAGTGCAGCCAGAACGATGTCGTATGCATCTCCTGCTCCGGCGTCGACAGGTTCCCCGCGCCGACATTTTCCATCGTGTAGAACTTCACTTTTTTGAAGCCCACAATCTGCCGGTTCACCCGTACCTCGCCGTGCAGCGCCCGGGCCGACTCGGGCAACTCCGCCCGGTCAAACTCGTTGATGATCTTCACCTGCGTGTAGTCAATGGCGTCCGTAAAGTAGTCACACTCCACCGCCCGCACATACGCCTTCCTCCCGTCATAGTCGAACCGCTCCACCTGGAACTGCCGCGCGTCGTGCAGGTAGATCGCCTTCTCGTGCAGAGTTGTCAACGCGGACGGGAAGTCTACTTCCGCGATCACTTTGTTGTCATTCGTCGTATCAATCACGACAAAGTTGTCGCTTGTTACCGCCCGCAAGCTCACCGCGTCCGCCGGATACGTGTCGCTGGTCCAATGCCATGTGTCTCCGGTCAGATGCAGCAGGCCTAGCTCCTGTAGGAACCGGCACAGATCCCCCGGATCGTGCGGCCCAAACTTCTCTCCCACCCGTATCGGCAGCTCAAACGCCGCGCACTTCAGGTGGTTCAGCAGGATCTCCAAATTGTCCGGGTTGATAAACGCGTGCTCCGGCGGCCGGTCGAAGAAGTACGCCGGGTTCTCCACGATGTACTGGTCGAGCGGCGCGCTCGACGCCACCAAAACCGCCAGCGACGCCTTCTGCCGCCGTCCGGCCCGCCCGGCGCGCTGCCATGTGGACGCAATCGTCCCCGGATACCCCGCCATCACCACGGCGTCGAGCGATCCGATGTCCACTCCCAACTCCAGCGCATTCGTCGCCACCACACCCCGGATCGCCCCCGTCCGGATCTGCTGCTCAATCGCCCGCCGCTCTTTCGGCAAATACCCACCCCGGTATCCGCTAATCCGGTTCTTCAACGCCGGGATCCGCTCCGCGGCGTCCTTCAGGTAGGTGGTCAAAATCTCGGTTGCCAGCCGGTTGTTCGTGAAAACCAGTGTCTGCTGCCCGCGGTCCAGAAACTCCAGCGCAATCCGCCGCGACTCCGCCAAGTAGCTCCGCCGAATCCCCAATTCCCGGTTCACCACCGGCGGATTGTAGAACACGAAGTACTTCTCCCCGCTCGGCGCGCCGTTCTTCTCGACCAGCGAAAACGGCTGTTCACACAGCGCCTGGGCCAGTTCCCGAGGGTTCGCAATGGTCGCAGAACTGCAAATAAATACCGGTTTGGACCCGTAAAACTCGCAAATTCGACGGATTCTACGCACGATATTTGCCAGGTGGCTGCCGTAGACACCCCGGTAGTAGTGCAACTCGTCAATCACGATAAACTGCAGATTCTCAAAGACTTTAGCCCACTTCGTGTGGTGGGGCAGGATCCCGGCGTGGAGCATGTCGGGGTTCGTGAAAACCACGTTCGCCCGCTCCCGAATCGCCCGCCGCGCGTCCTGCGGGGTGTCCCCGTCGTAGGTGAACGCCCGGATTTCCGGTGCTTTTCCGTTCACGCGGATGGAATCCACCGCCGCCTGAAACTCCTGCAGCTGGTCCTCGGCGAGCGCCTTGGTCGGGAACAGGTACATGGCCCGGGCGCCGGGGTCGGATAGTAAACGATTCAAAACAGGGAGGTTATAGCAAAGCGTCTTGCCGCTTGCGGTCGGGGTGACGACGACAACATTCTTGCCGGCCTCCACTTCCGCATACGCCGCCGCCTGATGGCTGTAGAGCCGGTCCATCCCGCGTGCAACGTAAGAGGCCGCCAGCGCCGGCGCCACCGTATCCGGAATCGGCGAAAAATCTCCCTCGCGCGCCGGTTGGTGCTGAATGGATCGCACGGGCGAATCCGGCTTCGCCATCCACTCCCGGAAGCGGTTCACCGCTCCCTCCAGCCCCGCCGGCCGGCGCAACGTCAATCCCGGGTCATTCTGTTCCGCCCCGGGTTCGGGAAAGCCTAGCGTTAAATTCATACGGCGTGGTTTCGCTTTTTCTTTGCTACCACGCCGTTAAGAAAAACGCAAGAATTTGGGACGGTTACCGCCGCAGGAACTCGTGCCGTTCCAAAGTGGCCGCGATTGCAAATGGATGCCGCGAAGCGCCCAGCTCCGGCACTTCCCGCTCGTCCACACGCACCACTTTCCCCATACATCGCAGACGCAATGCCGTTTCCTCTCCCTGGGCCGGCAACGTCACCAAGTACTCGATGGGGTCACCTTTCTGCAATCGTCCGTCGGCGGTGAACAGCACCCCGCCCGAACTCAGATTGCGGGTCTCCCCGACCTGGGGAAGCCCTTCGCCGCCAGCTTTCACAAGCTCGATCGGCAACTTCAATTCAAAGCGTTGGTTTTTCCGTTGTTCGCTCACGTCAACCCTAGACTAATGCGAATAGCCTAGAGCGGTCAATAGCGAATGACCCATGCCCTTAATACTATGGTCCTGGTACTTTAGGCACATTTTTCGCGGACGCGGCCGGTTCTAGCGCATATACTGCAATCGCTTAGCGGATCGAATTCAATCTGCCCACTGTGGTACTTTCCCGGTTTAACCGGCCTTTAGAACCTCGAATATCGCCTGATTCCACCCGGCCGGCCCTTCCGCGTTTGCCACCGTTGCGAAAGGAAGCGCGGCGCGCATCGCCTCCAGGTGAGGCGAGGGTACAATCACCGCGCGCCGGACAACCTGGAGAAACCCGATATCATTCGGTGCATCGCCCAGCCCGACGGTATCTTCATCCCCTAAACGGGCGATGAGCGCTTGCACCGCCTGTGCCTTGCTACAGCCGCCTAGAACGTGGAAGAATCGTCCGCCACGCGTCATCTGGAATCCCAGCGACGCCAGTGCCTCCTCTAACCGGCCCACCTCGCCCTCCAGCACCACGAACGGTTCACCGAACTCCCGCAGCATGGCCAGTGCCGCCACGCGCGCCTCCAGCCCCGTTCGCTGGCAAACCTCGGCCAAGTCCATTTCTCCGAATCCGCGCACGCGCACGTTGGACGATGCTGCCGCCTGGCGCAACGCTAGCCGTGCCTGGGCACTCGTGGAGCCCAGAACGATATCCGGTTCTCCGGGCACCACAACTGCTGCGCCGTTTTCGACGATGAACGGATCGGTGTTCGCCATTCGTTGGCGCAACGCCGAAACCTCCGCCCGGGTCTTGCTGGTGACCAGCACTACTGGGACGCCGAGCGCGCGCAGGTGCTTCAGGCTGGGGGCGGCTGGCTCGTAACTGTACGTGGCCCGGTCGAGCAGTGTCCCGTCCAAATCGGTGAATACGACCATGCCTCCCAACGTAGCGCAACGCGCATTCCTTCGCCGGGAGCGCGCTGTGTTCGCCGTACGCGCGTGGGATCGGCGACGTCGATTGGGTGCACCTGGCGGTGGCTGCATTCGACTGTGCGCGGCTCGGGTGCGGTGTCTTACCCGAACCATCGTTTTGCCCTTCCTGGCTGCATCGTGCGAAACGCGGTCGCTGTCCCCTGGCTTTTCGGGCTGTGCCGTTGGCTCGTCTGCGCCCCTTGCGTCTGGACGGCGGTTTGGCACACTGACACGCCTGTCGGCTGCGCTCTGCTGGCGGTCGCTGTCCGCTGGTCTTTCGGGCGGTGCCGTTGGCTCGCCGGTGCGCCGTGCGGCTGGCCGGCGGTTTGGCATTCTGACGCGCCTGTCGGCTGCGCTCTGCTGGCGGTCGCTGTCCTCTGGCTTTTCGGGCTGTGCCGTTGGCTCGCCGGTGCGCCGTGCGTCTGGACGGCGGTTTGGCACACTGACACGCCTGTCGGCTGCGCGCAGCTGCCGGCCGCTGTCCGCTGCTTTTCGGGCGGTGCTGTTGGCTCGCCTGTGCACCGTGCGACTGGCTGGCGGGTTGGAACTTCGACGCTCCTGTCGGCTGCGCGCAGTTGCCGGCCGCTGTCCGCTGTTTTTCGAGCGGTGCTGTTGGCTCGCCTGTGCACCGTGCGACTGGGGGGCGGGTGGAACTTTGACGCTCCTGTCGGCTGCGCGCAGTTGCCGGTCGCTGTCCGCTGGCTTTGTGCCGGTGCTGTTGTACCGTGAGGCTGGCGGGCGGCTTGGCACGCTGACGCGCCCGTTGTTCGCTCACGCGACGTCACTGGCGTTTTCGACGTAAACCCTGTCTTCCTGAGCCAAAACAGCCGCTGCCTGCGCTTGATCCTATGTGGCCCTGGGTGAGTGCGATCTGCGCCATCCGCATGCACTGCTATACTGTCGCTCGACTAGATTCCTATGACCCTACCCGTTCGCATTCTGGGAACCGCTGTCACCCTCCCCGCCCGCCGCGTTACGGCGGCGGAGCTCGATCTTCAACTCTCGCTACCCCCGGGCACCACGCTTGCCCGCAATGGCGTCGCGACCCGGCACTTCGTCGATGCCACCGAAACCGCCAGCGCCATGTCGGCCGCCGCCATCGAACAGGCGCTCGAAACAGCCGGACTTCCCGTCTCCGCCCTCGATGCCATTCTCTTCGCCGGCGTGATGTCCGAGCAGCCCATGCCGTCCACGGCGATTCTCATCCATCGCCGGCTGGGGGCTCGCGCGAATGGCGTCACGTGCTTCGATATCAACGCCTCTTGTGCGGGCTTTCTGAAAGGCATGGAGATTGCTTCCGCCGGAATTCATTCCGGCCTGTTTCGCCATGTTGCCGTCGTCGCCGCGGAGCTTTCGTCCAAGGGCCTCCGCTGGGACGACCTCGACACCTGCACGCTCTTCGGTGATGGCGCCGCGGCGGCTATCCTTGGCCCGGCGCAGGACGGCGAAGGCATCCTGGCGATCCGCAACGCCACCTACTCCGAAGGCGCCGACCTGTCGGTTATGCTGGCCGGCGGCTCCCGCCTGAACATGCGCACCCCGCCGGAGGACCCCGACGACTACCTCTTCGCCATGAATGGCCGCGCCCTGTTGCGGCTGATCCAAACCCACTTTCCTCCCTTTCTGGAAGAGCTGCTTGCGGATGGCGTCGACGTGATTATTCCCCATCAGGCCAGCGCCGTCGGGCTTGGTTTCCTCCGCAAACAACTCGCCCGGCGGCCCGGCCCCGCGCCGGTGGTGATCGACATTCTGAGCGAGACCGGCAACCAGGTGAGCGTCTCCGTTCCCACGGCGCTCCACCGCGCCATTGCGACCGGTCAACTCCGCCGTGGCCAGCGGGCGCTGCTCGTCTCCACCGCGGCGGGCGTATCTTTCAGTGCCGTACTGCTGCGATACTAACGGCAATGACGGTCGACGTGCATTTGTTCTCAGTCGGCCACTGCCGCAATAGCGCCTGGTTCGTGGAATCCGGGCCTTTCTTCCAGCAACTGCATTTGCCTGCGATGGTCGCTGTTATCCGCCATCCGGAAGCGGGAGTGATCCTGTTCGATAC
This sequence comes from Candidatus Sulfopaludibacter sp. SbA3, assembly GCA_945860645.1. Taxonomy (GTDB): domain Bacteria; phylum Acidobacteriota; class Terriglobia; order Bryobacterales; family Bryobacteraceae. The sequence continues at coordinate 9,088 of CAMATG010000041.1, forward strand.
CGGTTATGGCAAGCCACTAGTGAACGCCACGAGCCTGCCCGCGCGTCTCTACCGGGCCCTACTGCCGTTTCGTTTCAAGGAAGAAGACAGCATTCCGTATCACTTGTGGAGCCTTGGTCTTTCGGTGGACAACATCTCCACGATATTTCTTTCGCACTTCCATCCGGACCATATCGGCAGCCTGAAGGAGTTGCCGGCGGTTCCGATTTTGCACTCTCAATCGGGGCTCACCCTGCTGGCTCAATGCAGCCCCCGCCAACGGGCGCAGGCTGCCTTCCTCCCCGAACTGTTGCCCGATGATTTCCCGACGCGTGCCCAGGCGATCGAGGGGCTGGCACGGGTGGCGCTGTCCGAAGAATGGCGTCCGTTTACCGAGGCCTTTGACGTGATTGGCGACCAATCGCTGCTGGCGATCGCGCTGCCCGGGCACGCCGTGGGCCAGTACGGACTGCTGTGCCGCCGCGCCGGTGGCCGGTACGTCTTCCTGGTGGCCGACGCCGCCTGGACGCGGCGGAACATCACCGAGCTTGCCCTGCCCGGGTTCCCGGCCGGGAACCTGATCGGCGACGCCACGGCGTTCCGTGCTACGTTGCAACGGTTGCACGACTTTCAGAAGCGGCGGCCCGAGGTGCCGCTGATCCCGTCGCATTGCCAGCAGTCGATTGCCCTCTTCCAGCATGAGTAGCAAACTCGCCATCGCCCGCGCCTATTTTCGTGCCCGGTTTCCGCGCAAAGCGACCGGTATCATTCCCACCTCTCCGGTCTCTGACGAAGCGCAGGTGGCGGAGAACTTCGCGGAGTTCAATGCGCTGGGACTGACGCTGGACGAGGCCCGCGCGCTGGCCCGCACGGAACTGGAAACGGGCGTCGCGCCGCGCCCGGGGTACAGCTTTGGACTGTCCACCGGCACCACCGGGGAGCCTGGCGTTTTCATCACCACGCAGGCCGAACGGGACCAATGGCTGGGCACCATCCTCGGCAAGTTTCTGGCTCCTCCGCAGCTGCTGAACCTGAATGCCGCGCTGCTGCTGAAACACAACAACCGGCTCTATGAGGCCTCCCACCGTGTCCACTATTTCGACCTGTCCGATCCAACCGCGCACTGGGCGCCGCGCCTGTGCGACCTGGCCCCGAAAGTGTTGATCGGCCCTCCAAGCGCGCTGGCCGCGCTGGCGGATTCGGCGGCTTTTCAGCGGCGCCCGTTCCAGCCGCACACGTTGCTGAGCGGCGCCGAGGTGCTGTTCCCGCAGGACAGGGAGAAGCTGCAGCGCGCGTTTCAGGTGCCGCCGCGAAACCTCTATCAGGCGAAAGAGGGGTTTCTGGCCGCCGGCTGCCGACACGGGGCGTTGCACTGGAATGAAGACCTGATGTTACTGGAGGGGATGCGGTTCAAGTGCCGGCCGGATCGGGTTGTTCCTGTGATCACCGATGTTACTCGACAGAGCCAGACGTTCCGCCGGTATCGCGTCGATGACGTGCTGGTGATCAGCCAGACCTGCGCCTGCAAAACACCGTTTCAGAAAGTAACAACGGTGGAGGGCCGGCTGCAGGATATTCTTCTTTTGCATAACGACGATGGCACGCATACGCCGCTGTTTCCGCTGGACCTGAATCAAATTCTGAGCCCGGCCGGGGACTATGTGTTGAAGCAGTATGACGCCGATCATTTCACGTTGGAATGCGCGGCCTCGCCGAATCCGGAGTTGTTGCAGGCGCTGCGCAAGGCGCTTGGCCGTCCCGCGCGATTGGAGCTGGTGCCGCTTCGGGGGCTACCGCCGGGGCAGAAGCGCCGCCGGTTTCAACGGCTGTTTGATCCACAGAACTGGCTGATCCTCGACAAGTTACTGGAACCAGCCACCCCCCTCAATCGACTAACATAGGCGCATGTGGATCCGCGTCGCTCTCCTGTTACTCGCACTCAGTTGCCTGGCGCAACCTCGTACCCGGAAAGACTTTGCTTCTCCGATTGGCTTTGAAAACGGACAGCCCGCCGGCTGGAACTTCCCCGGTGATGCCGCCATTGACACGGAAATTAAGCACTCTGGCGCCGCTTCCGCGCGGGTCATTCGTACGCTCGCTTCGCCCAACGACTTCACCACCGTCACCACCGCCATTCCCATCGATTTCGAGGCGGATGTCATTGAATGGCGCGGCTACATCAGGACGGAGGACGTGCGGAAATTCGTCACGCTCTGGTGCCGGATTGACGGGGAGCGGCCCGCTCTGGCGTTCGCCAGTTTGCAGTCGCAGAAAATCGATGGCACGCGGGACTGGAAGGAGTACTCGATCTCCGTTCGCGTGCCGAAGGAGGGGAAACTGCTTGTCTTCGGCTTTCTGCTCAGCGGCGCCGGCAAGCTGTGGGTGGACGACCTCCAGTTGCTGGCCGATGGGAAGCCGGTGAGCGAGGCTCCTGTCCGCGTTGTCCCGAAGACGGTTCTGGATGAAGATGCCACGTTTAATAAGGGCTCCGGGATTTCGTTGGATTCGCTAAACGCTGTGCAGGCCGGGAACCTGGCGACACTGGGCAAAATCTGGGGCTTTTTGAAGTATCATCATCCCGCCATCACCGCGGGCACCCGCCATTGGGACTTCGAACTGCTGCGTGTTCTGCCCTCCGTCCTCGCCGCCGAAACGCCGGCCGCCGTCAACGCCGCGCTGCTCGCCTGGATTGAGAAACTGGGGCCGATCGCCCCTTGCGGCCCGTGCGCCACGCTGCCGAAGCGCAATGTCTATCGCAAACCGGACATCGCCTGGATCGATGACGCCACCCTGCTTGGACCGGCGCTGCGCGCCAAGCTGCAGGAGGTTTATACAAATCGCCCGGCGGGACGTACACAGTTCTATCTAGCCACTGCGCCCAGCGTTGGCAACCCGCAGTTTGAACACGAGCTGACCTATTCCGGCGCGGCTTTTCCCGACGCCGGCATGCAGTTGCTGGGCCTGTTCCGGCTGTGGAATATCGTCCACTACTTCTATCCGGCGCGTGACACGATGGCGGACACGCCGGCCAACACCGTCGCCTATTGGGAAGCCGTGCTTACCGATGCCGTTCCGCGCATCGCGCTGGCGAAGACGAAGGAAAGCTACCAGTTGGAACTGCTGCGCGTGATCGCCAAAATCAACGACACGCATGCCAACTTGTGGAGCAGTCTGGATGTCCGCCCGCCGGTGGGCGCTTGCCGCGTGCCGGTGCACATCCGCTTTGTGGAAGGGGTTCCGCTGGTGATTCGGCAGATCGGGGCCGCGGCGGGCCTGGAGCCGGGGGATCGGGTGGCGGCGATCGGTGGCGTGCCGGTGGCCGAGTTGATCAAGGAGTGGCGACCGTTCTACGCCGCGTCGAACGAACCGACGCGCCTGCGCGACATGGCCGCCGCGATGACGCGCGGGGCCTGCGGCCCGGTGAAGATGGCGATCACGCGCGCCGGAATGCCGTTGACGGTTGACGTCGAGCGGGTGAAGCCGGACCCGGCCGAGGTCATGAAAACCGCCTATCACGACCGCCCGGGCCCGGCGTTTCAGAAGTTGTCGCCGGAGGTGGCGTATCTGAAATTGAGCAATGTGAAAGTCGCTGAAGCGGCGCAGTACATTCGGGACGCAGCGGGGACCAAGGGGCTCATCATCGACATTCGAAACTACCCATCGGAGTTCATGGTGTTCGCGCTCGGCGCCCTGCTGCACAAGGAAAAGACGGCGTTTGTGCGGTTCACGTATGTGGATCCGGCGAATCCTGGGCTGGCGCTCACGGGGATTCCGCTGGAGATCACGCCCGCGGAGCCGCACTATAAGGGCAAGGTTGTTGTGCTGGTGAACGAACAGTCGATCAGCCAGTCGGAGTACACGGCGATGGCGTTCCGTTCTGTGCCTGGCGCTGTTGTCATCGGCAGCACGACGGCCGGGGCGGACGGCAATGTATCGCAGATTCCGCTGCCGGGCGGATATCGGACGATGATTAGCGGATTGGGCGTTTTCTATCCGGACATGCGCCCGACGCAGCGGGTGGGCATCGTTCCCGACATCGTGGTTTCGCCGACGATTGAAGGGGTGAAGGCTGGCAAGGACGAACTGGTGGACGCGGCGATCCGGCACATTTTGAAATAAGTTTACTGTGTGTGTCCAAGCAGGGCGTGCGCGTTCGTCATAGGAGCCGGAGACACTACAAGCCCCGCAGTATTGGCTTCTGATCTATTCGCGCGAGGATGTTTGACCGTCAATCACGCCCGAGCAACAGCAGCAGGGCGGGCCGTATGCGGCCACCAAGGAGCAGTTGGGCGGGTACTACCTGATTGACGCCGCCGGCCTGGACGCGGCGCTGGCGACATTCCGGGCGAGCGGACGGCGATGGGGACGCCGCTGGTGCGGGCGAAGAAGAGGGCCCGGCAGGCGGGGATTCGGTTCCGTGTGCCGGAGCGGGAGGCCTTCTATGCCACCTCAGTAAAATCTGCTAGCATCTGCCAATGGCCGATGGTCCCCCACTGCAATTCGAGACGCCCAATGCACTCCTCCGCTGGCGTCCCGCCATCCTCGTTGCGGCGCTCTTCGGCCTCGCCTGCAAACTCGCCCTGGCTTGGTGCACCACTGGGACAAATGACATGCGCACCTGGGAAGCGGATCTGCACGTCATCCGCACTGAAGGCGGCCAGGCCGTGTATAAAAAATTTGTCCCTATTTACGAAGACGGCAAAGTGGCGCACGAGCAGGTCTTTAATCACCCCCCGCTCATGATCGCCGTTCTAAGCCTATGGGGCCGGCTGGAAGATGAAACCGCCATTCCCCTCCGGGTCTGGCTCCGCGGATCGGCCGCGCTGGCCGATCTGGGCAGTCTTGTCCTCCTCTATCTCGCGGCGCGCAAAGGACGCTGGCCGGCCTCCGGTCCACTCCTTTGTATCTTAGCCGCCAGCCCGGTAGCCATCTTCATCTCCGGGTTCCACGGCAATACCGATCCCATCATGCTCTTCCTCATTCTCGCGTCGGCGTATGCGTTCGACTGCCGCCACCACCTGCCCGCCAGCGGCCTGCTGCTGGGGCTTGCCATGGGGATAAAGATGGTCCCCATTTTGCTGATCCCGGCCGTCATCATGGCACTGCCAACTTTCCGCCAACGGGCCATCTGGTCCGCCGCGGCGGCCTTCTCCGCGTTACTCCCCGCTTTGCCCTACTTGCATATCGCCAAAAACATGGCCAAGAACGTTCTCGGATACACCAGCATCGAGGGGATTTGGGGCCTTACGTTTCTCTATAGATCCCTCCACCTCCCCAACCCTTACCCCGCCAGTGTCGTCCTGAAGTGGGCGATGCTCTCGGCCATTGTCGCCATCGCTTTCTGGTTCCCACGCCGTCCGCATCCCGTCTCCCTGTTCCACCGCTGGGGAACGACTCTTTTTCTCTTCCTCGCCGCCGCGCCGGGTTTCGGCATTCAATACCTCGCCTGGCTTTCTCCGTGGCCCACCGCTCTCGGCTTTCGCGCTATGCTGGCCTTCCACTCCACCTCCGGCCTCTTTATCGCCGTCGTGTATACTCTCTGGTCCGGCGGAATTCCGTGGGACTACGCCAACTCCTACATCACCGGCTGGTACGGCTGGATGCAGATTCTTCAGCTCTCAGCGTGGCTAACCATCGTAGTTCTCACGCGCTCGCTTCTGCTCCGCGCAGGCGTTGCTGAGCCTATTTCGGAGTCCGGATGCGAAGGCGTTTGCGCTGGGAAGTAGCGCCGCTGATGATCTCCACGTCCTGGCGGGCGACGCCGTAGTGGCGGGAGAGGAAATAGCAGAGTTCTTCGTTCGCCCTGCCGTCTTCGGGTACCGCTTTGACGCGCACTTTCAGCGTGCCGTCGGCCATTTCGCCGGCCATTTCGGTTTTGGCCGCGCGGGGGATGACCTTGATGTTTAGCTCCAATGGAACGTGGCTCCGATTTCCTGCCAGCCGATGCGCTGGTCCGCTGTGCCGGCGGCCGCGTAGAAGCGCTCGATTGGCTCCTTCAACGGCTCACGGCTGAGCGCGAATGTCTGGTGGTGCACCGGAAGGACAACTTCGGCGCGGGCCTCGTTGGCCATGCGCCAGGCTTGCTCCGGCGTGCAGTGGGCCTGTATCCATGGATTGTACGCCCCAATGGGGAATATAGCGAGGTCCGGCTTGCCGTTGGCGGGCAGGCGGCGGAAATTGCTGGTGTTGGCGGTGTCGCCGGCGAAGACGATTTGGCGGTTGCCCACCTGGACGAGATAGCCGTTATAGCCCCGGTGGGTGTCCGTGCGCATGCGGGCGCCCCAGTGGTTCACTTCAAGGCCGGTGACCTTGACCGGGCCGGCTTGCGTGGACTCGTTCCAGCCGAGTTCCTGGAGGCTCTGGTAGCGATCGGGGCGGAAGAGGTCCGAGGTTTCGCGGGCGGTGATGACGCGGGTCCCCTTGCTTTCGAGCGCGCGAAGGCTGGGCACGTCGAGATGATCCATGTGGGCGTGGGAGACGAGGATCAGATCGATTTTGGGGAGATCCTGGGCGGTGAGGGCCGGGTTGACCAGACGCTTGACGCCGATGGTGAACAGGAAGAGATCGATGCCGGCTTTCGCGCTGAAGACGGGGTCGGTGAGGATGGTGACGCCATCGATCTTCATGAGCACGGTGCTGTGGCCGAGCCAGGCGAGGTGGACGCCTTTATCGGGCCAGGATTTCGGATCGGGCTTGTTGGCGGGGGTGTGGATGTCTCGTCCCATTTCGTCTACATACTGCTGGACGAAGCCCCAGGGGATGCGGTTCCAATTCCATGCCAGCGCGCCGCCGAAGGCAGCGGCGCCACCGAGCAGCGCGCGACGGGCCAGCTTACCAGCCATGGCCGAAACGTTCTTCGGTCCAGGGATCGCCGTGCATGTGATAGCCGTTGCGTTCCCAGAAGCCGGCTTTGTCGTCCGAGAGCAGTTCGATGCCCGCCAGCCACTTGGCCGATTTCCAGGCGTAGAGGCGGGGCACGATGAGGCGCGCGGGGGCGCCGTGTTCGAGCGTGAGCGCTTCGCCATCGTGGTGGGTGGCGACGAGGGCGTCATCGACCAGGAATTCGTCGAGCGGGAGATTTGTCGTCCAGCCGCCATCGTAGCCGTGGGCGACGACGTAACGGGCTTCGGGTTTGACGCCGCCGGCGCGTTCGATGAGTTCTTTCACCGAAACGCCTTCCCAGGTGTTATCGAGCCGGGACCAGCGGGTGACGCAGTGGAAGTCGGAAAAGACCTTCACCTTGGGAAGGGCGTTGAACTCCTCCCAGGTGAAGGCGAGTGGGTGGCGGACGAGACCGCCGATGACCAGTTTCCAATCCGCCGCGTTGAGGCGCGGCGGACCGAAGGCGTCCAGCACCGGCCATTTCACGGTGAGTGACTGGCCGGGCGGAATGCGGTTGTCCCGCAACGTATCGGGGCTGATGATGGCCCCGGGCGGGGGGAGCTTTTCGTCCTGCATGGGTGGTGTTATTTGACCGGGTTTCCGTCGGCGTCGAGCAGTTGCACGTCACCGAGGTTCAATTCGCGGATGCCTTTTTCGACCTGGGCACGATCGCCCACAACTACATAGATCATTTTCTCAGGCCGGAGGATTCTTTCCGCAATTGCATTGATGTCCGATTTCTTCAGGGCGTTTACTTTTTGCGCGTAGGTGGCGTAGTAATCTTCGGGCAGGCCGTAGCGCGAGATGGAGAGCATGTCGCCGAGGACGCCGTTCTTGGTTTCGCGGTCGCCCACCATGGAGCGGGTGAGCGACTCCTGCATCTTGCCGACCTCTTCGTCGGTG
>CAMATG010000042.1 GCA_945860645.1 Candidatus Sulfopaludibacter sp. SbA3
GACCTGGCCTGCTTCTTCTTCGACGCCCTGCCCGATACCGTCAACGTCTTCACCCCCCAGGTCCGCCCGGAATTTGACGCCGACGTCCTCGTCAACGCCACCCTCCGCTTCCCCGAAGAGCGCCTGGCCACGTTCTCCTTCAACCGCGTCAGCCACGCCCCCGAAAAATACCTGGAAATGCGCATCGACTGCGAAAAAGCATCCCTCCGCATCTCCCTCGGCGGCGTCGCCCGCGTCTCCATCGATTGGGCCAAAAACTCTCGGCGCTTCTACCTCAAGCACGGCTTCGTCCGCGGCGGCCAGGCCCGCGCCGAAATCAACGGCGTGCCCCACACCTACTGCAACAGCCCCAAGCCCGAATTCGCCGCCGCCACGGCCGAACACCTGAAGCTCTTCCTCAAACAAATGGAACTTCCCGTCCGGCCCACCGACGCCGCCGAACACGCCCGTGACGTCCTCAACCTCGTTTTCGCCGGGTACGAAAGTGCCAACACCGGCGAAACCGTCCGCCTGGCACGGCCATGAAACCGAATCCCCTCTGGATAATCTGGCTCCTCTTCGCCCTCGCCGTCACTTTCACGCCTTTCCGCACCCTCGCCGACGTCTTCCGCACCCATAGCCCCGCCCCCGTCGCCGCCGCCCTCCCGGCCATCCCGTTCCTGCTCGCCCTCGGCGCGTGGCTCACCCATCGCCTCCGCCTCCCCCGCTGGGAACCCATCCTCTTAATCGCCCTGCCCACACTGCTCTGCCTCGTCAAAGCCCCCGTCCCCACCCTCCTCGCCGCGGCGCTCTTCCTCTCCGCCCACGCCATCGGAGCCCGCCTGCTCTCGGATCCGCCAGCCTCCCCCGCCCTCCGCATCGGCCTCCGCATCGGCCTCCGCTTCGGCTTGGGCATCGGCGTCATCACCTTCGTCCTCTTCCTCGCCGGCCTCGCCGGTCTCCTCCGCTGGCCCCTCGCCGTACTCCTCCTCCTCCCCGCCCTCGATATCCGCGCCCTCCTCCCCGACATCGAACTCCTCCGCACCCGCTGGGCCGACGCCGAGGACATCCGCCACCCCGCCGTCTCTCTGGCCTACTTCTTCGCCCTCGGCTTCGCCCTCCTCGGCGCCCTCTGGATCCTAACCCCCAACATCGCCTGGGACCCCCTGAAAATGCACCTCGCCAGCGCCCGCTGGTATGTCGAAACCGGGACACTCTCCCCTGTCCCCCTCGTCCCCGAATCTTACTACCCGCAAGGCGCCGAAGTGCTCATGGCGCTCCTCTGGACCCTCGGCGGCCAACCCGCCGCCCAACTCGTCGCCCCCGTCTACTTCCTCGGCATTCTGCTCCTCACCGCCGCCGTCCTTCGCGAATGTGGCCTCCAACCTGCCGCCGTCTTCTGCGGCATCGTCGCCGCCGCCTCCACCCCGTTCCTCCACTGGACCGCCTTCGTAGCCAAAAACGACACTCCGCTCGCCTTCTTCCTCCTCGCCTCCCTCGTCTGCCTCCTCCGCAAACGAGTCCTACTCGCCACCGTCTTCCTAGCCCTCGCCTTCGGCATCAAACACGTGGCCCTGTTCGGCGCCATCGGCCTCACCCCGCTCTTCCTCCGCGAAATCTGGCAATCGCCCAAACGGATCCGCACCCTCGCCGCCGTCGCCGCCCTCTTCCTCGCCCTCGGGACGTTTTCCCTCGTCCGCACCTACGTGCTCACCGGCAACCCACTCTATCCCGAAAACGCCAGCCGCACCGTCGACGTCAGCGTCGTCAACCATCCCTATCAGTCCACCGGCGAACGCGTCATGCGCTACGTCGGCATCCCCTGGCTCCTCCACTTCGACGGCCAGCGCGCCTTTGAATCTTCCTCGCCCAACCCCATGGGCTTCTGGCTCGTCTTCTTCGCCCTCGCCGCGCTCTCCTGGATCATAGACCGCACCACCGCCCTCCGCCTCACCCTCCTCTTCTGCGGGATCTATCTCCTGTATTGGGTCTCCATCCTCGTCACCCTCCGCTACGCCTTCGTGCCGATACTCCTCTTAATCTCCCTCACCGCCCCCGCCCTCTTCCGCCTACCCCGCTGGCTCTCGGTGCCCGCGGCGTTCTACTGCCTCACCTTCTCCCTCGCCGTCTGCACCCTCATCGAAGTCTCCCCGCCCCAACTCCTCTGGGCCGCCGGCCGCCTGAACACCGATGGCTTCCTCCGCCAGGCCCTCCCCGTGTACGCCGCCTCCCAATCCCTCCACGGCAAGGCCAATAAAGCCGATCGCATCCTCGCCCTCGACGCCTGCCCCACCCCCTACGCCCCCTTCCCAGGCACCGTCCGCTGCCTCCACCACTCCGATTTCAACGACTCCGCCCCTCGCCTCCTCGACGAGATCAAAACCGGCGCCTATCGCTTCGTCATCCTGCCCCCCACGCCCCTTCGCCAGCAGGCCCTCTTATCCCTTACTCCCAAAGAGGTCTACTCCGATCCCCAATTTGCCGTATACGACCTTAGGCCCCTCGAAAAATAGATACACTAGTGTAGGCAACGTGTCTTACGTTGAGGGGTACCTCCATGCGTCGTTTATGGATCAGTCTGGCTTTCGCTTCCGTGGGTTGGGGTCATTGCGCCATTCCTGGCTTTGAACTCTACCCCACATGTCCAACCGTTCCCGCGCCAACACCAACACCAACACCAACGCCGACGCCGACGCCGACGCCCACCCCTACACCCACTCCTACACCGACCCCCACGCCCACTCCGCCCCCGCCAGACCCCACCTCTCCGCCCGAGACCACCAGCATCTACATCGTCGCCTCCGAGGTCTTCCTGGAATCCATGACCGGCGCCTCCTCCCCAGCCAGCATGACCTACCCGCTGATCTTCCTCGGCGAAGGCGCCTATTGGAGAGCCGACATCAAGACGGATGACGGCGCCTCCTGGCTCACCATGACCCCCGGCCAGGGCACAGGCGATTCCGACATCCGCGTCGTCGCCAACCCCGCCGGTCTTAAAGGCGGCAGCTACACCGCCCGCGTCACCATCGTCTCCCCCGGCTCCACCAATAGCCCCGCCAACTTCCGCGTCAACTTCCGCGTCCGCGATCCCATCCCCGCCACCCTCCGCACCAGCGTCACCTCCCTCGCCTTCACCGCCCGCGAAGGCGATACCGCCAATCCCGCCGCCCAGCAGATCGCCGTCAGAATCGAGGGCGAAACCAAGCCCGATTGGACCGCCACCGTCACTTCCCTGAACGGCGGCAACTGGCTCGCCATCACTCCCAACGCCGGCAAGGCCGATGGCGAAATCACCGCCACCGCCCGCCTCGCCGATCTCCCCGCCGGCACCTACGCCGCGCGCATTGACCTTCGCGCCCCTACCGCCTCCAACCCCACCCTGCAAATCCCCGTTTCGTTCACCATCTCCCGCCAGCGCACCCTCCTCACCGCCAACGGCATCGTCAACGCCGCCAGCCTTCGCTCCGGCCCCATCGCCCCCGGCCAGTTAATCACCCTCGCCGGCGACCGCATGGGCCCCCGCAACGGCCTCGCCGCCAAGCCCAATGAGTCCACTAATCGCTACGCCACCGCCCTCGGCGGCACCCGCGTACTCTTCGATAACGTTCCCGGCGTGGTGCTCTACGCCTCCACCAACCAAGTGAACGCCATGGTGCCCTTTGAAATCGCCGGCCGATCCACCGTGAAAGTCAGCGTGGAATCCGCCGGCTACGAAGCCTCCACGCCCATCGATGTTCCCGTCGCCCCCGCCGCCCCCGGCCTCTTCTCCGCCGATGGCGTCCGCGCCGCCGCTCTCAACCAGGACTACTCGTTCAACACCCCCACCACGCCCGCCGCCGCCGGCGAAGTCATCCAGCTCTTCCTCACCGGCCAGGGCCTCACCACTCCGCGCGTTGAAACCGGGGCCCTCGCCCCCTCCGTGGCGCCCTTCGCCACCCCCGATGAACCCGTAGTCATTCTCATCGATGGCCAGCGCGCCGAAATCCTCTTTGCCGGCCTCGCCCCTGGCTCCATTGGCCTCCTGCAGGTCAATGCCCGCATTCCGGCCAGCATCGCGCCGTCCTCTAACGTCATCGTCGGCGCACGCATCGGCTCCGTCGGCCTCCAGGAAGCCATGCACATCGCCATCAAGGCCGCACCCGCCGCCGATCCCCAGCCGTAGCTTTTTCCTGTCATTGCGCCGCAATAATTGCCGCGCGGGGTGGTACCCTGAAGGAAAGTGAAATTTGGCGTAGTTGTCTTTCCTGGTTCCAACTGCGATCACGATGCGCAGTTCAGCGTCACGGCCAATCTTGGGGAAAGGGCCGAAATGTTGTGGCACCGCGATGCCGCGATTCCCAACGACATCGACGCCGTCATCCTCCCCGGTGGCTTTTCTTACGGCGATTATCTGCGCTGCGGCGCGATCGCTAAATTCTCGCCCATTATCGGCGCGGTGAAAACGTTTGCCGCCAAAGGTGGCCTCGTCATCGGCATCTGTAACGGATTCCAAATCCTTACCGAATGTCACCTTCTCCCCGGCGCCCTGGTGCGGAACACCAACCTGCAGTACATCTGCAAGCCGGTCGATCTCCGGATCGAAACGACGAACACCCCCTTCACCAATCAGGCCACCAAAGGCCAGATCGTCACCTTCCCCATCGCCCACGGCGAAGGCCGCTACACAGCCGACCCCGAAACTCTGGACCAATTGGAAGCCGAAGATCGCATCGTCTTCCGTTACGTCGACAACCCCAATGGCTCCCTGCGCGACATCGCCGGCATCTGTAACAAAGAGCGTAACGTGCTCGGCATGATGCCCCACCCCGAACGCGCCACGGACCCGCTCATGGGCTCCGCCGACGGCCTCACCGTCTTCCGTTCCATCGTTACCGCATTCGCGGCCAAATAATCCATGGCTACTATCACCCCGGACATACTCGCCGCGCACAATGTGACCGCGGACGAGTACAGCAAAATTCTCTCTATTCTGGGTCGCGAGCCGAATCTCACCGAACTCGGCATCTTCAGCGTCATGTGGAGCGAACACTGCTCCTACAAGAGCTCGCGCGTCCATCTGAAGAAGTTGCCCACCCGCAGCAAGTACGTGCTGCTCGGACCGGGCGAAAACGCCGGCATCATCGACATCGGTGACGGCCTCGGCGTGGCGTTCAAGATCGAAAGCCACAATCACCCCAGCTTCATCGAACCGTTCCAAGGCGCCGCCACCGGCGTCGGCGGCATCCTGCGTGACATCTTCACCATGGGCGCCCGCCCCATCGCCGTGCTCGATTCGCTCCGTTTCGGCCCGCTCGACGATCCCCAGACCGGCGCCCGCAATCGCCGCATCGTCGAAGGCGTCGTCGCGGGCATCTCCCACTACGGCAACTGCTTCGGCGTGCCCACCGTGGGCGGTGAATGCGTTTTCGATAAATCCTATTCCGGCAACCCGCTCGTCAACGTCTTCGCCCTCGGCGTTATTGAAAAAGAGAAGATCTTCCTCGGCCAGGCCCACGGCGTTGGCAACCCGGTCATCTACGTCGGCGCCAAAACCGGCCGCGACGGTATCCACGGCGCCACCATGGCGTCGGACGAATTTACAGAAGAGAGCAAGCAGAAACGGCCCAACGTCCAGATGGGCGATCCGTTCCTCGAAAAGCTCCTCCTCGAAGCCTGCCTCGAAGTCATGGAAACCGGCGCCGTCGTCGGCATCCAGGACATGGGCGCCGCCGGCCTGACGTGTTCCACCTGTGAAATGGGCAGCCGCGCCGGCACCGGCATCGAAATCGATCTCGCCCTCGTTCCCCAACGCGAAACCGGCATGACGCCGTACGAAATCATGCTCTCCGAATCGCAGGAACGCATGTTGCTCGTCGCCATCAAGGGCCGCGAACAGGAAGTCTTCGACGTGTTCGAAAAGTGGGGGCTCGACGCCGCCGAAATCGGCATCGTTACCGATACGGGCATGCTGGTCGTCAAAAACCACGGCGAAATCGTTGCCCACATCCCCAACCGCGAACTTGCCGACGAAGCGCCTCTCTACAACCGTCCCTACACCAAACCCGCGCGCAAAGCGCCCATGAACGCCCCGGCCTTCACCTCCGCCGATCTGAAAGCGGACCTCATCCGCCTCCTCAGCTCCGGCGATATGTGCAGCAAGAAGTGGATCTACGAGCAGTACGACTACATGGTCCGCACCAACACCCTGGCCGGCCCCGGTGGCGATGCCGCCGTCGTCCGCATCAAGGGCACGGATACTTCGATCGCCGTTTCGCTCGACGGCAACGGCCGCTACTGTTCGCTCGACCCGCGCGAAGGCGCCAAACTGGGCGTCGCCGAAGCCTGCCGCAACATCTCCACCGTCGGCGCGCAGCCCATGGCCGCGACGAACAACCTCAACTTCGGCAACCCGCAGAAGCCGGAAATCATGGCCCAGCTCGTCGAAGCCATCGAAGGCATGGCCGAAGCCTGTCTGCACTTTGAAACGCCCATCACCGGCGGCAACGTCAGTCTTTATAACGAGACCCTCGGCGAAGGCATCCACCCCACGCCCGTTATGGGCATCGTTGGCGTGCTGAAAACCGGCAAGCCCATGCCCATCGAGTTCCAGTCCGAAGGCAAAACAGTCCTCCTCCTCGGCGGTTTCCGCGATCAGCAGGATCTCGTCCGCTTCGGCTCCACCCAATACGCCAACGTCATCGTCGGCGGCCCCTGGGGCCTCCCCCCGGCGCTCGATATGGACTACGAAAAGCGGGTCCACAGCGCCATTCGCAAAATCGTCACCGAAGGGCTCTCGGAGTCCGCCCATGATCTCTCCGACGGCGGCCTCGCCGTCGCTCTAGCCGAATCGAGCTTCGGCGGCATCGGCGCCCACATCACCCTGCCGGCCTCCGAACGTCCGGAAGTACAGCTGTTTCAGGAAGCACCGTCCCGCATCCTCGTTTCTACGGCGAAGGCGCAAGAAGTCCGCGCGATTGCCGATGAGTTCCAAGTGGAAGTGGTGGAGATTGGGACAACCGAAGCTGGGAAACTGGTAATCGCCGACCGTATCGATGCCAGCATTGAAGAACTTCGCCAACCCTGGTCTACGAGTTTGGAGAGGCTGCTACATGCATGAAGAAGATGACGACCTGCACTTCGATAAGCTCCATGAGGAGTGCGGGGTGTTCGCCATTTATGGCCACCCGGAAGCCTCGAACGTAACTTATCTCGGCCTCTACGCCCTCCAGCATCGTGGGCAGGAGTCGGCGGGTATCGCCTGCGGCAACGGCCGCGTCGTTACCTGCCGGAAGGATATGGGGCACGTCGCCGATATCTTCAAGCCCGAGGTTCTGGCCCAGCTCCCCGGCCACATGGCCATCGGCCACACCCGCTATTCCACCACCGGCGATTCGAAGATGTTGAACGCGCAACCGTTCAGCGTCACTTGCAATAAGGGACCGATCGCCGTCGCCCACAATGGAAACATTACCAACGCCGCCGAACTGCGCCGCGAACTGGAATCCGACGGTTCCATTTTCCAAGCCACCAGCGATACCGAAGTCATTCTCCACCTGGTCGCCCGCTCCCGCGAACGCACCATGGCCGGCGCTCTCCGCGAAGCCCTTCTCCAATTGGAAGGGGCGTTCTCCCTCGTTTTCCTCGCTGCCGATCAGCTCATCGTCGCCCGCGACCCGCATGGATTCCGTCCGCTCGCCATGGGCCAGATGGAACTCAGCGAACACCGCACCGGCTACGTCTTCGCCAGCGAAACCTGCGCCTTCGATCTCATCAACGCCGTCTATCTGAACGATGTCGAACCCGGCGAAATGGTCATCGTCGGGCCCAACGGCGTCACCCGCGAACGCTACGCGCCTAAGCGCCCGCTCGCTCACTGCGTCTTCGAACACGTCTATTTCGCCCGCCCCGATTCGCTGGTCTTCGGCCGTCCCGTGCAGCAGAGCCGGGAATGGATGGGCCGCCTGCTTGCCCGTGAAGCCCCCGCCGATGCCGATGTCATCGTGCCCGTGCCCGATTCCGGGGTCGCCGCCGCCCTCGGCTTCGCCACCGAAAGCGGCATTCCCTTCCGCCAGGCGCTGATTCGCAACCATTACGTCGGCCGGACGTTCATCGAGCCCTCCCAGGCCATTCGCGATTTCGGCGTCAAGCTGAAGCTGAATCCCGTCCGCCATCTCCTCGAAGGCAAGCGCGTCGTGCTGGTCGATGATTCCATCGTCCGCGGGACCACCTCCCGCAAGATTGTCCGCATGGTCCGTCAGGCCGGCGCCAAAGAGGTGCATATGCGCATCTCCTGCCCGCCCACCATCAGCCCCTGCTTCTACGGGGTCGATACGCCCACCAAGCAACATCTCATCGCCGCCAACTCCACCATCGAAGACATCCGCCGCTTCGTCGAAGCCGATTCGCTCGGCTATCTCTCGCAAGGTGGCTTGAGCCGCGCCGTCTCCGATGGCAACCGCGACTTCTGTTACGCCTGCTACACCGGCGAGTATCCCACCGAACTCGTCCAAATCGCCGAGTTGATGCGCGAAAACCCCGATTTGGGGTAAAACCTAAACATAGTGCCAATCGCCGTAGCTGAGTCCGCTCGCGCCGTGCCCTACTCCCGTATCCGGGAGCTGGCGGAAATCGCCATGACCATGGACGGCGTCCACAAGCTGTACTTTGGCGAGTCCAATCTACCCACGCCGGAGTTCCTCAAACGCGCCGCCGATCAGGCCATGCGCGACGGCTTTACCTTCTACACGCCAAACTCCGGCCTGCTCTCCACCCGCCAGGCGCTGGCCCGCTACTACCAACGTCACCAGGGCGTCACGCTCAACCCCGAGAACGAAATCGTCGTCACCAACTCCGGCGTCCAGGCGCTCCACGTCGGCCTCCGCTGCACCATCAATCCCGGTGACGACGCCCTCGTCCTCACCCCCGCCTGGCCCAACGCCTGCTCCATTCTGCAGATGTACGGCGCCCGGCCCATTGAGCTCGCCCAGCCCATCGTCAACAACCGCTACACCATCGACATCGCGCAGATGGAAGCCGCGCTCACCCCGCGCACCCGCCTGCTCATCTACACCTCTCCCTCGAACCCGCTCGGCTGGGTCGCCACCGTCGAAGAGCAGCAACAGCTTCTCGATTTCGCCCGCCGCCACCATCTCTGGCTCCTCGCCGACGAAGTCTACGAACGCCTCGTCTACGACGGCCGCTCCGTCGTCCCCAGCATTCTCCAACTCGCCACCCGGGAAGACGCCGTCCTCGTCGCCCAGAGCTTCTCCAAAGCCTGGTGCATGACCGGCTGGCGCCTCGGCTGGCTCATCGCCCGCAAGGATCTGGCCCAGCGCGCCGCGCAGTTGAACGAGTTCATCATCAGCTGTGCCCCGTCGTTCGTCCAGCGCACCGGGGAAACAGCGCTCGATGGCGGCGACGAAACCGTCACAGGTCTCGTCTCCATGCTCAAGGAGAACCGCGATTTCTGCCTCTCCGCGCTCCGTTCGATGCCCGGCGTCACGGTTCCCGAACCCGAAGGCGCGTTCTATCTGTTCCCCAAAATCGACGGCCTCACGGACTCGTTCGATTTCTGCAAGCGTCTCCTGCTTGAAACCAAAGTCGGCATCGCCCCCGGTGTCGCCTTCGGCGCGGGGGGTGAAGGTAACGTTCGTATCTGTTACGCCGTGGAAAAGCCCATACTGGAAGATGCCATGGAGAGGCTCGCGCGGTTCCTATAAGCATCATGAGGTTGCGTCCAGATTTGGTTATGCGCGAGTACGGGCGGCTGTTTCCCCCGCACATCAAGGATCGTGGCCGCCAGCTTCTCGCTGACGGGCTGCTCGATCCCGTGCGAGTGGAAGAGTCCGGCTTCGCCTCCGTCGCCCACGGGGAACGCGATTACGAAGTCGCCATCTACCAGGGCGACCTGCTCTGCGAATGCGCCTACTTCGAAGACACCGGCGCCTGTAAGCACCTCTTCGCCCTCCTGCTCGCCATCGATGAAATGGCCCGTAAGGACCCGCACTCCACGCTCCCCCTCACCCCCCGCGCCACCCCCACCCTCCGCGCCAACTGGCAGCCCATCGTCGAATCCGCCATCAGCGAAGAGGACCCCGAACCCCGCTTCGGCGACGACTCGAAATTCGGCGAACACCTCATCTACCGCCTCTCCCAGCCCCCTTCGGCCGTCCATCACGCCATGGAGATCGAGATCTTCTACCGCGAACGCAAGAAGAACGGCGAACTCACCGTCCCCAAACCCGCCCGCATCCGCCGCGCCGATATCGAGCGCCTCCCCGACCCTGCCGACCGCGACATCCTCGCCGAGCTCCTCCTCGTCCTGCCGGACCACGCCGCCTGGAGCACCTACTACTTAAACGATCTCCTGAAATCCACCCTCTACCTCACCGGCCCCCGCCTGCCCGAACTCGCCCGCAAACTCGCCCAAACCAACCGTCTCTTCTCCGGCCCCTCCTTCGCCAAGGAACACTGGCGCCCCGTCACCTGGAGCAACAACAAGTGGCGCCTCCGCCTGCGCCCCGAAATCAAAAACGAAGAGTGGATCGAAGCGTCCATCGACCTCATGGACGGCGAACACATCGTCCCCATCAAGAAGGCCGCCTTCCTCGATTTCCGCGTCGTTCTGTTCGACAACACCCTCGCCGAACTCGAAACCCGCTCCTCCAACGCCTGGATCCGCCAGGCCGCCAACGGCCAGTCCCTCCTCGTCCCCCGCTCCGATTGGCCCCACTTCTTCGGCCTCGTCACCAGCCTCCGCCGCGGCCCCACCTGGGAGCTGCCCGAAGAGCTGAAGCCCAAGGAAGTCCGCGGCCGCCCCACGCCGCGCCTACGCCTGAAATTCGACACCCATCGCGCCACCGCCGAAGGCATGCTCTCGTTCCTCTACAACGACGGCGACCGCCAAACCGAAGCGCCCGATAACGACATCCACTTCACCATGTCCGAAGATGCCGCCGAAGTCGTCATCTTCGATCAGCCGTTCCACGAAGCCTGCCGCGTTCTCCTCCGCGGCCTCGGCCTCCAGTCCGGCCAGGATCCGGTCTCCAGCAAACGCATCTGGAACCTCGCCCTCCCGCGCTTCGCCACCGCCGTCCGCCACCTGCTCGAGGACAAGTGGGAGGTCCTCGCCGAAGGCAAGCCCGTCCGCACTTCCTCGTTCACCAAGGTCAAGGTCGCCACCAACATCAACTGGTTCGATGTCGAAGCCACCGCCAACTTCGACGGCCTCGAAGCCAACCTCCCCGAACTCATCGCGGCTATGCAGAACAAGTCGCGCTACGTCAAACTTGGCGACGGCTCCATCGGCCTGCTCCCCGAAGAGTGGATCCAGCGCTACGCCCCGCTCGCCAATTTCGGCAAGGAAGTCGACGGCGCCTACCGCCTGAAAATGCCGCAGGCCCCGCTCCTCGATGCCCTGCTCGATGAGAAGAAGGACGTCCAAACCGACGAAGGCTTTCAAAAGGTGCGCGGCCGCCTCCGCGGTTTCCAGGGCCTCCAGCCCGCCCCCCAGCCCGCCGGCTTCATCGGCACCATGCGTCCCTACCAGTGCGAAGGCCTCGCCTGGCTCCTGTTCCTCGAATCCATCGGCCTCGGCGGCTGCCTGGCTGACGACATGGGCGTCGGCAAAACGATCCAAATGCTCGCGCTCCTGGAGCTCCACCGCGAGCGCCGCGCCGCGGGCGAAGCCCTCCCGCCCGATCTCGTCATCGTCCCCAAATCCCTGCTCTTCAACTGGGAGGCCGAAGCCCGCCGCTTCACGCCGAAGCTCAAGGTGCTCAACTACACCGGCACAGCCCGGTCCAACGAGGAAATCGCCCGCCACGACGTCGCCCTCACCACCTACGGCACCCTCCGCCGCGACGTCGTCGACCTCAAGGATTTCGAGTTCAACACCATCGTCCTCGACGAAGCCCAGGCCATCAAGAACTCCACTTCCGACTCCGCCAAAGCCACCCGCATTCTCAACGCCCGCAGCCGCGTCGTCATGACCGGCACCCCCGTTGAGAATCACTTGGGCGAACTCTGGAGCCTCTTCGAGTTCCTCAACCCCGGCCTCCTCGGCGCCTCCACGTTCTTCAAAGCCGGCACCACCATGGAGCCCGAATCCCGCGACTGGCTCCGCAAATCGCTCCGCCCCCTCATCCTCCGCCGCACCAAGCAGCAGGTCGCCAGCGACCTCCCCGCCCGCTCCGAAAACGTCCTCTACTGCGAGCTCGATACCGACCAGCGCAAGCTCTACAACACCATCCTGCTCAAGGTGAAGAACGATCTCAACAAGCGCATTCAGCAAGAAGGCCTGGCAAAATCGAAACTCCACGTCCTCGAAGCGCTCCTCCGCCTCCGCCAAATCGCCTGCCATCCGCAACTGGTGCAGGAAACCGCCAAGCCCGTCAGCGCCAAGTTCGACGTGCTGCTCGATCAGCTCGTCGAAATCGCCGAAGAAGGCCACAAAGCGCTGGTATTCTCCCAATTCACCAGCCTCCTCGCGCTCTTGAAGCCGCGCCTGGAAGAACTGAATCTCAAGTACGAATATCTCGACGGCTCGACGACAGACCGCCAAAAACGCGTCGAACACTTCCAGGCCGACGAGTCCTGCCCCATCTTCCTGCTCAGCCTCAAAGCCGGCGGCACCGGCCTCAACCTCACCGCCGCCGATTACGTCTACCTCCTCGACCCCTGGTGGAACCCCGCGGTCGAAGCCCAGGCCATCGACCGCACCCACCGCATCGGCCAAACCCGTCCCGTCTTCGCCTACCGCCTCGTGGCCAAGAATACCATCGAAGAGCGCATTCTCGAACTGCAGCAAAGCAAGCGCGACCTCGCCGACGCCATCTTGAGTGAGGACAACGCCACCCTCGCTACCCTCCGCAAAGAAGACCTCGACTACCTCCTCAGCTAATTAGCGTGAAAAATTTTCGCGCCGTTTCCGCTCTCCGGTCTGAGGATCCATGAAAAACTTTGCGTTTGCTCTCTTCCTGCTCTTCCCCATCGGCCTCCACGCCGCCTGGACGTTCGAAACCATCTCCAGCGCCTCCGGTGGGCACATGGCCTCCCGGGTCATATTGATCAACCAGGAACGCACGCTCATCGCCTACAAAAGCGGCGGCGCACTGATGGCCGCCACCTCCACCGGCGGCGCCTTGGTCTCAGAGACAATTCTCCCTTTCACCACTCCCTCCGGCATCTATGCCTCCGTCGGCACCCGCGGCGCCGGTCTCATTAGCTACTGGAACATCGGAGGGTTCCGCTACGCTCTCCAACTCACCCCCGGCGCCGGCAACTGCGGCCCCAGCTCCAACTGGCAGTGCGGAAGCGTAAAAATCCCCGCCGGCACCACCGGCCAACTCGTCGACTCCATCGTCGGCCAGGCCGACGCCAACCTCAACGCCCACTTCTTCTACCGCCTCCGCACGACGAATAACGTCGACAACGGCGTCTACTACGTAAAGCGCTCCGCCGCCGGCGTCTGGACAACACCCGCCAAGGTGAATCTCCTCAGCCTCACCGACAAAAGCCCGATCGCCATCGAAGTTATCTCCGACTCGACCATGGGCTTCCTCGCCTTCGGCAGCGGCGCTGCCACGCACGTCCGCGTCAACAACGGCGTCTACAACGACGTCCTCTCCACCCTTCCTGAATCCTCCCTCACCAGCGCCGACATGCAAAAGACCGTCGTCCCCTTCCTGTTCTGCTACACCAAGGAACCCGGCAAACTCCACTTGATCTCCCGCAGCCAGAACACCGGCCAGTGGCAAGGCAGTGTCAGCCTCACCGCCCCCGGGGAGTCCGCCCGCCCCCACTGCTCTATCCAGGTACCCTCCGTCGACTTTCCAGTTATCGCCTACACCTCCACCGACGATGTTGTCCGCCTCAAAAGAAACGGCAGCTGGGAAACCGTCGACGCCTCCAGCGTATTCTCCAAACCCATCATCGATCTCACCCCCGCCAATAAACTCCTGATCCTCTACCAGGGCGCCGGCTTCCTCAAGTTCGGCCGCGAACAGTAGCGCCATTGGTTGGGGGTCGGGCCGGCGAACTCGGCTAAACTGGGCGCATGCCCGAAACAGATCTGCCGGACGAGATCCAACCCGATCCCCAGCCAGACCCCCAACCAGAACCCGATCCCGCCCCGGAGCCCGCACCCGAGCCAATCCCGCTCACCCCGGTCGCCCGCCAAGAGCGCATCGCCGCCATGGACGTCCTCCGCGGCCTCGCCGTCCTCGGCATTTTTCTCATCAACATGCCGCTCTACGTCGGCCCGATGAACGCGTTCTTCAACTGGGAAAACAACCCCTACTGGACCTCTGTTCCGGACCGCCTGGCCACTCTCTTCATCTACATCTTCGCCCAGGGCAAGTTCTACACACTCTTCTCGTTCCTGTTCGGACTCGGCTTCGGCGTGCAACTCATGCGCGCCACCGAACGCCATTCGCCCAACTTCCTCTCCACGTTCCGCCGCCGCCTCTCCGTCCTCCTCGCAATTGGAGTCCTGCACTTCTTCCTCGTCTGGTGGGGCGACGTGCTGCACGTCTACGCCCTGCTCGGCTTCCTCCTTATCTTCTTCCGCGAACGATCAAATAAGACGCTCGCCATCTGGATCGCCGCGCTCACGTTCCTCCCTCTGACACTGGCCACAATCGGCACCACCGTCGAACACTTCACCCGCAAGGAGCCCACAGTCGAGGAGAAGAAGAAACAAGCCGAACGCAAGGAGCAGAGCGCCAAACGGCTCATGGACGATGTAAAGGCCTACTCCTCCGCCCCGCTCCCACAACTGATGGTGCATCGTTTCTACGGCAACCTCCGCCATCTCCCCGGAGAAATCGGCTGGTCCACGGAGCTCTTCGCCAACTTCCTCATCGGCCTCTGGGTCTCCCGCCGCCGCATCCTGCAGGACCCCCAGTCCTACCGTCCCCTGCTCACCAAACTCGCCTTCCTCGCCCTCCCCATCGCCCTCGCCATCACCACGGTGGACCAGGTCTGGGGCTACCAACACCCCGGTGCCGACACGCCTCACTGGCGCACCCTCTTGGGGCTAGTCCGCGAGTTCCTCTGCCGCCCCGCCATGGCCTACGGCTACGCGGCGCTGCTACTCCTCATCGGCATCAAATCCTGGATGAGCCCCTTCGCCGCCGTCGGCCGCATGGCGCTCACAAACTACCTGCTCCACTCGCTCGTCTGGACAACGGTAGCCAACAGCTACGGCATGGGCCTGTACGGCAAGATCCACCCTCTGGAGGGCTTAATCTACTGCTTCGCCTTTTACGCCCTGCAACTCCCCTTCAGCATGCTCTGGCTCAAACTCTTCAACTACGGCCCCGCCGAATGGGCCTGGCGCAGCCTCACCTACGGCGCCGCCCAACCCTTCCGCCGCCAAGCAGCCTGAACACCCCTCCGGGGACATTCGTGCCGGAGGGAGCGTAGCGACCGTAGGCCGTGTGTCCCCCAAACCCGACCATCGCCCGCCAACTCAATGGAGTGTGGGATGATCGTCCTCTAGAAGAAACTCGCGAATGCCCGTCCCAACCTACGAGAAATTCATCGACCCCATCCTCCGCTATCTGGCAGCCTGATCAGTAGTAAACACCACCCACACCGCAACACCCCCCTCCGCGGACATACGTGCCGGAGGGAGCGCAGCGACCGTAGGCCGTGTGTCCCCCAAACCCGACCATCGCCCGCCAACTCAATGGAGTGTGGGATGATCGTCCTCTAAAAGAAACTCGCGAATGCCCGTCCCAACCTATGAGAAATTCATCGATCCAATCCTGCGGTACCTGGCAGCCCACCCCGACGGCGCCCCGGCTCGCGACGTGTACGACGCGGCAGCAGCAGCCCTCCAACTTTCCGATGCCGACCGTCAGGAATTCCTCCCCAGCGGCGCACAGGCCACCTACAAAAATCGCACCGGCTGGGGCCACGACCGTCTGAAGCGCGCCGGCCTCTCCAGCAGCCAACGCCGCGGGTTCTGGCAGCTCACAACCAAAGGAGTCGACTTCGCCCGGCAGCACCCCGCCCCCCTTTCCGTCGAAACTATCACCGAAATCGCCACCGTCGCCAACGAGGTCCGCCTCAGCGAACCCAGCGAATCCAAAGCCACCCGCCTCACCGAAGACCGCATAGCCACCCCCGATGACCGCCTCGGCGAAGCCCTCGCCGAACTCCGCGCCACCGTCGTCCGCGAACTCCGCGAAACCCTCGCCAACGTCTCCCCCTCCTTCTTCGAAACCATCGTCCTCGACGTCCTCCACCGCCTCGGCTACGGCGCCAGCCGCTCCGACCTCCAGCGCGTCGGCGGCGCCGGCGACGGCGGCATCGACGGTGTCATCTCCCTCGATAAACTCGGCCTCGAAAAAGTCTACGTCCAAGCCAAGCGCTGGAAAGACTCCGTCGGCCGCCCCGAAATCCAAGCCTTCTACGGCGCCCTCGCCGGCAACCGCGCCCGGAAAGGCGTCTTCATCACCACCTCCGTCTTCACCCAACAAGCCCTCGATTTCGCCCGCGCCGTAGAAGGCATCGTCCTCGTCGACGGCCCCCGCCTCGCCGAACTCATGATCGACTACGAAATCGGAGTCACCGCCCGCACCCTCAAAATCCCCAAACTCGACAGCGACTACTTCGACGAAGAATCCGCCTGACCCCCAGCCCGCCCAAACAGCACCGCCGCCAACACCGCCACCCCCACCAACACCCCC
>CAMATG010000043.1 GCA_945860645.1 Candidatus Sulfopaludibacter sp. SbA3
AAGTACGATCCGATTCCTACGCGGGATTACTACCAGTTGGTGTCGGTGTTGGCGCCTGCTTATGACCCGTATCATTGGCTGCCGCCGGTGTTTCCTTGCGGGGGCGTTGGCGCGAAGTGCGATGAGAAGTCGACGCGGTATATCTTGCCGGTGGCGACGGAGGAGTGGGAGGCTGTCGCTGCGTTTAACGCGCCGATTGAGGCTCGGGTGAAGGAGTTGCAGGCGCTGGTTGAGAAAGAGCCCAAGGAGAAGCGGGGGCCGCTGGAAGAGCAGGTTAAAAAAGAACGGGGCAAGCTGAAGCCGTTGCCTCTGGTACGGGCCTTGTTTGACTTGGGGCCGGAGCCGCCGCCGACGCGGATTCTGATGCGTGGGGATGCGACGACGCCGGGGGCGCTGGTGGGGCCGGGGGCGCCGTCGATTCTGTCCGCCGTTGGGCGGGAGTATACGTTGGAGCCGGTGGGGCATTCGAGCGGGCGGCGGTTGGCGTTGGCGAAATGGCTGACGCATGCGGAGCATCCGTTGACGGCGCGGGTGATGGTGAACCGGATTTGGCAGCACCATTTTGGGACGGGGCTGGTGGCGACGCCGGGGAATTTTGGCAAGATGGGCGCGGCACCGACGAATGAGAAATTACTGGATTGGCTGGCGGTGGAGTTCGTGCGGAGCGGGTGGGATGTGAAGGCGATGCACCGGCGGATTTTGTTGTCGGGGACTTACCGGCAGCGGTCGGGCGCGGATGGGTTTCCGTTGCGGCGGATTGACGCGGAGAATGTGCGGGACGCGATTCTGCAGATGGCGGGGCGGCTGGAGCCGCGGGCGTTTGGGGACGCGGATAAGTTCAAGGTGCAGGCGGATGGGGAAGTGGTGACCGATAGCTTGCGGAGGTCTGTTTTTGTGGCGCATCGGCGGACGCAGCCGTTGTCGTTGTTGGAGACTTTCGATCAGCCGTTTATGAATCCGAATTGTGTGCAGCGGGGGTTGTCGGTTGTCTCGTCGCAGGCGCTGCATATGATGAACAGCGACCTGACGCGGGAGAATGCGCGGTTCATGGCAGGGCGGATTATTGATGCGGTTGGGGAGGACTTGGCGGCGCAGGTGGAGCGCGCTTATTTGTTGGCGTTTGCGCGGGTTCCGACGGCTGATGAATCGCGGATGGCGGTGGCGGCGTTGGAACGGATGCACGGGGAGTGGGAGAAGCCGTTGGAAAAAGAGCGGCCGGCGGAACCGGTGCGGAGCCGGGCAAAGTGGCTGGCGTTGGCGACGGTTTGCCACACGTTGATGAACGCGGCGGAGTTTTTGTATGTCGACTGAGGAGCGTGGGATGGCGACACGGAGAGATTTCTTTTCGCGGATGTCCGATGGGTTGATGGGCACGGCGCTGGCGGGGCTGTTTGCCGAGGATTTGCGGGCGGGCGGGTTGTACGATTTGACGCCGAAGAAGACGCACCACGCGCCGAAGGCGAAGGCGATTATTCAGTTGTTTATGAATGGCGGACCGAGCCAGGTGGACCTGTTTGACCATAAGCCGGCGTTGACGAAATATGCGGGGCAGGCGCCGAGCAGGGACCTGGCGGCGGAGGTAAGGGCGGTGCGGGAGACGGGCGGTTTGATGCCATCGCCGTACAAGTTTGCGCGGCATGGGAAGTCGGGGTTGGAGATCTCCGAGATGCTGCCGCATCTGGCGAAGGTGGTGGATGAGATCAGCGTGGTGAAGTCGATGTACACGACGCACCTGGCGCATGAGGCGGCGCTGTTTTTAATGCATGGGGGAAGGATTCTGCCGACGCGGCCGTCGTTGGGGGCGTGGATCACGTATGGGCTGGGATCGGAGAATCAGAACCTACCGGCGTATGTGGTGCTGGATGATCCGAAGGGGCCGCCGATTAACTTCATTCAGAACTGGCAGGCGGGGTGGATTCCGGCGGTGTATCAGGGGACGCGGGTGCGGAGTGAGGGTTCGCCGATTTTGAATCTGCATGCCAAGCAGGAGTACCCGGCGGGGGTTGTGGATTTGAGCCGGAGTTTGCTGCATGGGATGGACGCGGGGCACAAGGCGCGGCATTTGGGGAATGCGGAGCTGGAGGCGCGGATCGCGAATTATGAGCTGGCCGCGCGGATGCAGATGGCGGCGACGGATGCGCTGGATGTTTCGTTGGAGAGTGCTTCTACGCGTTCCGCTTATGGGATGGATGATGAGCGGACGGCTTCTTATGGGAAGCGGTGTTTGATGGCGCGGCGGCTGGTGGAGCGGGGCGTGCGGCTGGTGCAGGTTTATATTGAAGGCCAGATTTGGGATAACCACAACAAAATTAGGGCGGGGCTGGAGTATGCGTGCGGGAAGACCGACCAGCCGGCGGCGGCGTTGATTCGGGATTTGAAGGAGCGGGGGTTGTTGGATTCGACGTTGGTGGTGTGGGGCGGGGAGTTTGGACGGCTGCCGATTGCGCAGGACCCGGGGGTGAATGCGGGGCGGGATCATGGGCCGTCGGGGTTTTCGATTTGGATGGCGGGGGGCGGGATTAAGGGCGGGACAACTTACGGGGCGACGGATGAGATTGGGTATCGGGCTGTTGAGAACAAGGTGAGCGTGCATGATTTTCATGCTACGGTTTTGCATTTGCTGGGGATGGATCACCGGAAGTTAGTGTTTACTAGGGAAGGGCGGAATGAGCGGATTACGGATGAGTTTCCGGCGCGGGTTTTGGGGGAGATTATTACGTAGGTCTTCTTGCGGCTGGCGGGCGGGGGACACTCTTCGTTTCGGACAGGGGGGAGCTGTCGGACTTGGGATCAGAGTGTCCCCGAGCTTGGGGCGGGCTTGGGGCTTGGGGCTTTTAGGCGCTGCCCATCATTTCGTCCCAGGTGACTTCGCGCCTTTTGTCGATTGCCATTTGACCTAGGATGCTGGTGAGCGTGCTCTCCGCCGCGCGGATGCCGACGTTTTCCGGCTTGCCGGATGTCACGTTGTCGACGAATTGGGTGAGGGCGTCGATGGTGATTTCGTGGCCGGCCTTTTCGGTGATGGGGCCGCCGCCGGTGTTGTAGGTCCAGTATTCACGGGCGGTTTCGATGAAGCCGTTGTCGCCGATGTAGCGCTCGCGGTTGGAACGGAAATACTTGGGCGTCATCTGCGAGCCGATGAAGGTCATCTGGACTTTGTCGGGGTAGTCGTAGGTGACGCTCAAGTGATCGAGGAGGTCGCCCCGCTTTTCGACGGTGCGGCCGCCGGTGCCGATGGCCTTGGTGGGATGGGCGCCGAGGAACCAGTTGATGGCGTCGAGATTGTGCACGTAGGTTTCGACGATGACTTCGCCGAAGGTGGCGCGCCAGAGCTTCCACTGCTCCAGTTTTTCTTTGTCGTTGCGGGGGATGGGGAGGGCGGGTTCGTCGCCCTTTAGCGCGAACTTGAGGAACTCGCCGTGGACTTCGCGGACCTTGCCGATGGCGCCGGATTCGAGGAATTTCTTGGCTTTTACGTAGACGCCGCCGTAGCGTTGTTGGAAACCAAACGTTATGTTCTGTTTGCGGTTGGCGCTGTCGGCCGCTTTCATGACGCGCTTGCAGCCGGCGACGTCGAGGCCGGCGGGTTTCTCCATGTAGATGTGCTTGCCGGATTTGACGGCGGCTTCGAAGTGGTCGGGATGGAGGTAGACGGGGGTGGCGATGACCAAGGCGTCGACGTCGCTGGCGAGGACTTCGCGGAAGTCCTTGTGCTCTTTGGCGTCGGGGTTTCCGATTTTCTTTTTGGCCGCGGCGAGGGCATCGGGGGAGACGTCGCAGATTTCGGTGAGCTTGACGCGGGGGTCCTTGGCGATGAGGGTGCCGGTGTAGGCGCCGCGGTTGCCGGCACCGATCAGGCCGACTTTGATGGCGCTGTTTTGGGCGCTGGAATTGATGGCTTGGAAGGGGACGAGAGCGGCTGCGTGGACGAGGTTGCGACGGGAGAAATTTGGCATGGCTTTTGTTAGAGCATATCGCAGGCGGTGAGGAGAACTTCGTGGGTCATGAGGTCGTGGGCGGCCGTGTAGTCGGGCTTTGCGTTGTTGCGGATGATATCGGCGAGGATGCGGAAGTCGGGGGTGTAGGGAAGGCCGGGAGGGTCCGGCGGGACGAGGGATTGCACGCCTTTTTTGTAGGGGCCGGCGGGGTCCTTGAGGGTGACGGTGAGGCCGACGGGGTTGAAGGGGGAGGCCTTGGCGCTGCCATTGGTGCCGATGATTTCGACGTAGCGGTGCTGGTTGCCGTGGGGGTCGAAGCCGCCCATGGAAATTTCGGCGAGGGCGCTGGGGTATTCGAGGACGGTGAGGTTGTTATCGGCGAGGCCGTCGTTGTTGGGGGCGTGGTGGCGGATGAAGCCGGTGACGCGGGTGGGCTTGCCGAGGAGGGTGGTGGCGCGGTCGATCAGGTGGCAGCCTTCGGAGAACATCATGCCGCCTTTGTACTTGGCGAGGTGGTGGCGTTCGTCGGCGAGGATGGCCTTTTCGATGGACGCGCGGAAGCGGTGGACTTCGCCGAGCCAGCCTTTGCGGGCGGCCTCCATGGCGGCTTCGATGCCAGCGTGGTAGCGCCACTGATAGCCCATCTGGACGTGACGGTTGCGGATGCGGGCGTCGTTCAACAGCTTCTTCAGGCCGTTGAGATTGGCGCCGGGGGGCTTGTCGAGATGGAGCCACTTTTCGGCGTAGATGCATTCTTGCGCGTACTTGAGGTTTTGGGCGGCGTCGGCGAATTCGAGGGCGACCATTTCGATGGAGGGGTCGTTCAGGATTTCGGAGACGGTGAGCGGGCGGACTTTGGCGAAGGCGGGGCCGATGGCGGGATCGTCTTTATCGGGCCGAGCGACGCCGATGAATTCGTACTCGGCCATGCTTTGGAGCGCCAGGATTTTGCTGTGGGCGTGGCCGTGGCCGGTGCCGATCATGGCGCATTTGATTCGCTTGGCCGGGGCCGCAGCGAGGAGGGCGGCGGAGAAGTCGCGGCGTGTCACGGGGCCTGGACCTGGATGATTTCCGAGAGGGCGCTGGCGGTGACTTTGAGCTTGGCTTCGCCCTGGATGAAGACGGTGTCACGTTCGCCGGCGGTGTAGGTTTTTGTGCCGTCGTGGACGGTGATGGCGCCGCGCCAAACGAACAGGATTTGTTCGCCGGCGGGCTTCACTTCGGTCTGGAATTTCTGGCCTCTTTTGAGGAGGTGGCGGGAGCCGGTGGCGCGGTTGGAACCGAGGGCGGAGTTGGTGAATTCGCCGTTTTTCTTGTCGAAGCGGACGTACTTGACCGCACCGGGGGTGATGACGCCTTTGGGCGGGGCGTTGCCGGCTTTCTTCGAATCGCGGGCGCCGGTGTAGAGGATGAGGTCCGGCGGGTTCTGGAAGCTGATCATCGTTGTGTCGCCTTTGCCGGCGGTGATGGTGCCGTGGATCTGGCCGGTGGGGACGAAGGCGACTTCGCCGGTTTTGAAGAGGTGGAGCGAGTCGCCCTGGCGGAGATTGACTTCGCCGTTCAAGACGAGAATGGTGTCGTCGGAGTAGTCGTGAACGTGCTGGGCGAACTCGGCGCCGTTCTGGGAGACGGAGAGGTTGAGGGTGGTCTTCTTGGCGCCGATGCCGGGGTGGATGATGCGGCGGGAGGTGACTTCGCCCATGCGGAAGGGGTCACTTTCGGAGAATTTCACGACGCGGATGTTTTGGGCCTGGAGGGCGGAGAGGGCGAGGGCGAACAGGGCGAGATGCTTCATTTTGCAGGGGATTCCTGGCCGTTATGATATACCAGTCGTGATGCTACGCCGTGGTTTGATGATGCTGCCGTGGATGAGCGCCGCGGCGGCGGGGAAGATGAAGTTGTCGGTCCGGGTGGAGCCGTTGTTCCCGGGGTTGACGCTGGCGGCTCAGTTGGAGCGCGTGGCGGCGGCGGGGTACCAGGGCTACGAGTTTGGGGACTGGCGGGCGGCGGATGCGCGGGTGATTGTGCCGCTGCAGAGGAAGCTTGGGTTGGAGTGTGTTTGTCTGGTGGGGAATAAGGGCGTGAACCCGGTGGGGATGGGGCTGTGCGATCCGGCGGAGCGGGCTGGATTTCTGGCGGAGATACGGGCGTCGGCCGAGGCGGCGGTTCGGTTCGAGACGAAGAAGATGGTGGTTTTATCGGGCTTTCGCGTGCCGGGGATGACGCGGGAGGCGATGCACGTGAGCATGGTGGAGGGGATGAAGCGGGCGCACGATATTGTGGCGAAATATGGCGTGACGATGATTGTGGAAGTGATCAACACGCTGGCCAAGATTGAGCCGTTGAACCCGAAGGGCGACAACCATTCGCGTTATTTTCTGGACCGGACGCCGGAGGCGTTTCAGATGGTGCGGGAGGTGGGGAGCCCGTATTTTCAGATTCTGTATGACCTGTACCATGTGCAGATTATGGAGGGGAATCTGATTGAGACGATTCGGGAGAATGTCGCACATATTGGGCATATTCACGTGGCGGACGTGCCGGGGCGGCATGAGCCGGGGACTGGGGAGATTCACTTTGGGAATGTCTTTCGGGCGATCCGGGAGAGCGCGTATGGTGGGTATGTGGGGATGGAGTACATCCCTTCGAAAGATGTGATGGAGACGCTGGCGGAGGTGAAACGGTTATGAATCGAAGAGAGCTGATTCTGGGTGGTGTAGCGGCGGGGGCCTTGCGGGCGCAGGGGCGGAAGGGGATGCCTTCGTTGAAGATTACGAAGGTGGAGGCTTTCATTGTGCGGACGCCGAACGATGGGAAGGCGTCGCGGGAGATTGTGAAGATGTCGGCGGTGGGGGCGATGACGGGCGGGGTGGGGCTGTGGAACCGGCTGGACCATATGAGCCCGACGCGGATTACGGGATACCAGCAGGGGGTGCTGGTGAAGATTACGACGGACCAGGGATTGGTGGGTTGGGGGGAGTGTCATGCGCCGTCGACGCCGCGGGTGCACCAGGCGATTGTGCATGATCTGCTGGCGCCGGTTTTATTGGGGCAGGACGCGCGGAACGTGGAAGTGCTGTGGGAGAAGATGTACGCGACGGAGCGGGCGCGGGGGTATTCGAACGGGTTCTATACGGAGGCCATTGCGGGGGCGGATATTGCGTTGTGGGATTTGCTGGGGAAGTCGTTGGGCGTGCCGGTTTATCAGCTGTTGGGCGGGAAGTATCGGGACACGGCGGCGACGTATACGGGGATTGGCGGGAGCGGCGGGACGCTGGTTGAGAACGCTCAGAAGGCGGTGGCGGACGGGTTTCAGGTGGTGAAGATGGGGTTGAGCAAGGGCCCGGGGACGAACGATATTGCGCGGGTGCGGAATGTGGCGGCGGGGATTGTTGGCAAGGGCCAGGTGATGGTGGATTCGTTGGGCGCGTATAAGCTGGGCGAGGCGCAGCACGTGGGGGCGCAGTTGGACGAGATTCCGAATTTGGCGTGGTGGGAAGACGCGCTGGCGCCGGAGGATACGGCGGGGTATCCGACGCTTGCGGCTCAGATGAAGTCGCCGGTGGTGGCGGGGGAGATGTTGTCGAACCGGTTCCAGTTGCGGGATTTGCTGGTGAAGAAATCGGTAGATATTGTCAATCCGGATGTGTGCCGGGCGGGCGGGATTACGGAGTGTAAGAAGTTGGCGGCGCTGGCGGATTTGTTCGGGGTCTTGTGGTCGCCACACGTTTCGATGGGGACGGTGGTTTATATGGCCGCATCGATCCATTTGGCGGTTTCTACGCCGAATTTCGTGATTATGGAGGGCGGCGGGGCGCACCTGGGGCCGTTGGGAAACCGGCTGCTGGTGGAGCCGTTGGAGTATAAGCCGGGGGCCGCGCGGGTGCCGGAGCGGCCGGGTTTGGGGGTGGAGTTTAACGAGGCGGAGTTGAAGAAGATTATCGCGGCGAGTTAGCGTTTGGCGATTTTGGACTTGCCGGCTTCGGTGATGGCGGAGGCACGGGTCATGGTTTTAATGTGCTCGACACGGCGGAAGCGGAGGGCGGACCAATCGTCATCGATGGCGACCATGCGGACAGGTTCGAAGCCGTGGGCGCCGAGGCGGTCCCAGCCGTTGTCGCGGTTGAATTCGCACTTGTAATTCTTGGAGGTGCCTTTGGGGTAGGCGATCCAGACGACGGCGTCGCCGGTGGAGGTCTTGGCGAAGGCGTCGGCGAAGGCGTCGACTTCGGCCTTTTTTGTGGCGAAGGTCAGGGCGAATTGGACGTCTTTGGCTTTTGCGAGTGACGTGCGGATTTCGGTGTATGGCCGCATCTCTTCGAGCGCCGGTTGGAAGGAGTCCGGCGCTTTCGAGATGTAGATGGCGGGGTGATTCTTGAAGTTCAGTTTTTTGAAGAGCGCGGTCATGCGGACTTCATCATCTCATCCCAGGTGACTTCGCGGCGGCGGTCCATGGCCATGCGGCCGAGGATGGCGGTGAGGGTGCTTTCGGCGGCGCGGACGCCGACGTTTTCGGGCTTGCCGGATTGGACGCGTTGGATGAACGCGGCGACCGAATCGATGGTGATGTTGCGGGGGGATTTTTCGACGGTTTCGTCCTTGGGGCCGCGGAAGTGACGCCAGTGATTTTCGGAGGTTTCAATGGTCCCTTTGGGGCCGAAGAACTGTTCGACGACATCGCGGTAGCCGGGGGAGGCGAGGGTGGTGCCGGAGAGCTGGCCCTGGACGCCGTTGGGGTATTCGAAGGCGACGAAATTGTGATCGCGGTTGTCGCCGCGCTTGGGAAGCGTGGCGCCGCCGGAGCCGATGGCGCTTTGGGGATGGCCGCCCAGGAACCAGTTGAGAACGTCGATGGAGTGGACGTTGTTTTCGACGATGAGATCGCCGCCGAGGTGTTTCCACTGACCCCATTGGGCGCTCTTTTCGGCGTCGGTTTTGGGCATCGGAATTGGGGCGCCGGAGCGGCTGAGGCCTTCGCTTTTGATGAAGCGGGCGAAGCCCAAATGGATCTTGCCGATGGCACCGGAATCGGCGAGTTGTTTGGCCTTTTGATAGACCTGGCCGTAGCGGCGCTGGAAGCCGAAGGTGATGTTGATTTTGCGGTCGGCGGCGTCGGCGGCGCGCATGATGCGTTTGCAGCCTTCGACGTCGACGGAGGCCGGTTTTTCGATGTAGATGTGCTTGCCGGATTTGACGGCGGCTTCGAAGTGGCCGGCGTGGAGGAAGACGGGGGTGGCGATGATGAGGGCGTCGACATCGCTGGCTAGGAGCTTTTGGAAGTCCGTGTAGAGGCGCGGGTTTTCGACGCCGATTTGTTTCTTGGCGGACTCAATGTGTTCGGGGACGATGTCGCAGAGCGCAACGACGCGGCCGGGGGTGTTTTTGTGGAGCGCGGCGGCAACGTAGGCACCGCGGTTGCCGGTGCCGATGACGCCGACGGTGATGGCGTCGTTGGCATGGGCCGTTGTGGCGAGGGCGGAGGCGAGGAGGGCGCGGCGGGAGATCATGCCATTTCTCCGGAGGCGCGGAGGAGGGTTTCGTGGAGAAGCAGTTCGTGGTCGTAGGAGTGCTTCAGGGGTTGTTTGGTTTGGATGGCGCGGGCGAGTTCGGCGAAGTCCGGAATGAAGCGTGGCTGGGGCGGGAGGGTGATGTCCTGCCAGCCGGCTTTGTAGGGGCCTTGCGGGTTGCGCATAAAGACGCGCATGCGGGGCGGGTTGGACTCGGGATGGACGAGGATGGTGCCATCGGTGCCGATGATTTCGAAGGAACGGTGGTCGCCTGAGCCTGCCATTTTTGTGGACTGGGCGACGACGGCGAGGGCGTGGTCGAACTCGAAAACGGCGAGGTTGTTGTCGGCCAATTTGTCGGCGACTTTGGTGTCGTGACGGAGCCAGCTTTTGACGGTTTTGGGGCGGCCGAGGAGTTCGACCATACGGTCGAGCACGTGGCCGGAGAGTTCGAAGAGGCCGCCGCCTTTGTACTTGGCTTCGATGGCGCGTTCGTCGGCGCCACGGTCGGAATTCATTGTGCCGCGGACCATGTAGACGTCGCCGAGCCAGCCCTTCTTTGCGGCTTCGATAGAGGCCATGACGCCCTGGTGCCAGCGCCAGAGGTAGCCGGTTTGGAGGAGGAGGTTTTTGCGGCGGGCGTCTTCGACGAGATCCTTGAAGGGCTTCCACTCGTTGCCGCAGGGCTTTTCGAGATGGAGGTGCTTGCCGGCGGCGATGACCTTTTTGCCCCAGGGGATGGCTTCCCAGACGCGGCATTCGACGACGACCAATTGGATGGACGGGTCGGCGAGCATGGCGGCTTCGTCGAGCCATTTGACGGCGGCGTAGCGGGGATCTTTTTGCAGGGCGGCTTTGGCGGCGGCGTTGTTTTCGACGACGCCGACGATGTCGTAATCGGGCGAGTCGAGCATGGCCTTGTATTTGCCGGAGAAGTGGCTGTGGCCGGTGCCGAGCATGGCCACGCGGACTTTGGGGGCGGCGGCGGGGGCGAGGGCGGCGGCAGCGGCGCCTTGGAGAAGAAGTCGTCGATCCATTTCGCCACCCACGTTACTACAGATTCCGGGACGGAGAGGGAACGGACATAAGATGACAGAGTGTGGATAGCGCTGATGGCCATCGCGAGTTGCGCGCCGTGTCATGAGGCCATCGTGCGTTCCTACGCGGCGACGGGGATGGGCCGATCGGTTTCCAGGCCCACGGAAGAGACACGGGCGCGGGGGAAAGGGAAGCATGGCGGGCAGGAGTGGGAGGTGGCGTCGAGGGACGGGAAGCTGACGCACCGGGTGGGGAGCGAGACGCGGGCACCGGAGTGGGCGGTGGGGTCGGGGCACGAGGGGAAGAGCTATATCTGGCGGGTGGGGGACTCCTTCTTCCAGTCTCCGCTGGCGTGGTACTCGCGGCGCGGGGCGTGGGACCTTTCGCCGGGGTACGCGGCGGATGCGACGATCGACTTTCTGCGGCCGATTACGGCGGATTGTTTGGGGTGCCACGCGGGCGAGTCGCGAGCGGTGAAGGGGACGTTGAACCGGTATGAGGGAGGAGCCCCGATTCCGGTGCCGGGGATTCATTGCGCGCGGTGCCACGGGGACGGGGAGGCGCACATTCGGGACGGGCGGCGGGGGAATATTGTGAACCCGGCGCGGCTGGCGGCGCGGGAGCGGGACAGTGTTTGCGAGCAGTGCCATTTATCCGGCGCGGCGCGGGTTCCGCTGCCCGGGAAGAGCTTTGGGGATTTCCGGCCGGGAATGGCGCTGGAGCAGGTGTTCAGTGTGTATTTGCCGGCGGCGGAAAGCGGGTTTAAAGTTGTCTCGCATGCCGAGCAGTTGGCGCAGAGCGCGTGCGTGAAGGGGTCGGGAGAGAAGCTATGGTGTGGGAGTTGCCACGACGCGCACCGGGAGCCGGCGGAGGCGGGGCGGTGGTTTCGGGAGCGGTGCGTGGGCTGTCACGCGCAGACGCGGCCGCACGGGGAGGACTGCGCGGGATGCCACATGCCGCGCACGAGCGCCCGGGATGGCGGGCATACGGCGTTTACGGATCATCGGATCCGGAAGCCCGGCGGAGCGGCGGCAATGGAGGGGCCAGTGAGAGGGTTGCGGGCGTGGCGAGAGCCGGCGCTGGAATGGCGTGCGCGGGGGCTGGGGCTGGCGTATGCGGGCGTGGGAGAGTTGGAACGGGCGTACGGGTTGTTGCGGGGCGTGGCGGAGGATGGGGAGGTGCAATCGGCGTTGGGGCTGATCCATTTACGGCGGGGGAAGGCGGCGGAGGCGGTGGCGGTGTTGGAACGGGCGGCGAAGGCGGAACCGGGGAATTCGACGCGGCGGTTGAACCTGGCGGCGGCGCTGCTGGCGGCGGGACAACGCGGGCTGGCGGCGGAGGAGGCGCGGCAGGCGATGGCGATTGAGCCGCGGATGCAGGATGCGTATGTGTTGATGGCGGAGATTGAACCGGGGCGGGCGGCGTATTGGCGGGGAGAGTTTGAAAGGCGATTGCGGAAATAGAAAAACCGGGCGCCCTGGAGGGACGCCCGGCTCTTTTTCCGAGGACTAGAACATCAGCTTGAGGCCGAGTTGGAGGTTGCGCGGGCCAACCTGGGTGGAGTTGATACGGCCAAAGGCGGCGTTGGTGAAATCCGTGATCGGGTTGCCGAAGACAACACGATTGAGCGGGTTCTGGAGCTCGACGCGGAACTGCGTGGTGAAGCGCTCGGCAATCTTGTTCTGTTTCATGAAGGCGAAGCTTTCATCAATGCGTGCCGGCCCACGTACTTCCAAGCCGCGCGCCGCACTGCTCAACTGGCCGGCGGCGGGATTGGCGAAGGCCGAGCGGTTCAGGTACGTGTTAGCGGCCGGGTCGTTCGGATCGTAGTTCGCCATCGAGATGGAAGAACGGATATTGTTCCCATCGACGATGTTCGGACGAAGACCGAGGTTGAAGTACGGCAAGGGATTGGAGGTGGTGGGGAAGAGCCGTCCGCCAGAATTGTAGGTGTTGACGGTGGATAGCTGCCAGCCGCCGAGGAGGAAGTTGACCGCCTTGTTTTGGGCCTTGAAGGGCACGCTGTACTGCAGGGAGAAGGTGAGCACGTGCGGGTAGTCGGTGGGATGGTAGGACCTCTCCCGCTTCAGGGCATCCTGCTGCGCGGGGTTGTCGTCGAACATGGCCGCGTCGGTAAGGAACTTGGACCAGGTGTAGGCGACCGTGCCCATCAAATTGCGGCCATACCGCTTGTCGAGCTTGTATTGGAACGAATGGTAGTTGGAGTTGCCGAAGGTGGAGCCATAAATGGATACGCCGCTGTATTGCGGGAAGGGCCGGAGCGCCTGATTGACGCGCGCGAGGCCGCCCCAGAGTGCGGAGAAACCAGCGAACGGTTCTTTGATGCCGGCGGCCTGGGCGGCCGGAGAATTGATGCTGGACGTGAGAAGGGAGGCGGGCAGATTCCAGAACTGCCGCGGCAGTTGGTTGATTTGCTGGGAGTTGTACAAGTGCCGGCCGGCGTTGGCAACATAACCGAAGCTCATGGAGAGATCATTGGCGAACTGGTGTTCGATGGTGAAGTTCCACTGGATCTTATAGGGAAGTTGGTACGCGGACGGGATGACGGCAGTGGCGCCCTGTCCATTTGCGGCGATGGCGTCTTTTACGGGCGGGCGGCGGAAGTTTTGCGGGAAGCCGCCATCCCAATTGAAGGCGGCACTGGTGCCGCCATCAGCGGAGGCGAAGGAGGCGGTGGTGGCATAGCCGAAGGCCGGCAGGCCGAGGCCCTGGTTGATGTAGTTGGAGTTGAAGACACCGGCGCCGCCGCGCACGACCGTTCGGTTCGTCACGCGATAGGCGACCCCGATTCGGGGGGCGAAGTTCTTCCACAATACGTTCAGGTAGCGGTTGGAAACTCCGTCCTGTCCACCGAAGCGCATGGCGCCTGGGAGATTGCCGGCGGCGGAGTTCGGCGCGGTGATGTCCATGTAGGAAATACGCCCAGCCGGGTCACTATGGGGAACGATGGGCTCCCAGCGGAAACCCAGCGTAAGAGTCAGCTTGTTGGTAAGTTTCCAGGTATCGTCGGCGAAGAACCCGAAGACGGTATAACGGCCACCGGGGAGAGAGTCCCGGAAGAAGGCGCTGGCGGAATAGGTTTCGCCGAGCAGAAAGCTGGCGAACGCGTCGCCGGAGTTGGCGACGCCGGGCAGGCCGGTGGTTTCGCGCCGGTAGCGGAAGGTGCCGCCGCCATTGCCGAAGTTACGATAGTTGTCGCGGTGGCGCTGGACTTCGCCGCCGAGTTTGAAGGTGTGGTTACCGCGGATCATCGTGATGGTGTCGAGGGCGGTGAAAGTGTGGAAGTAGTTATCGCTGGCGGTGTCGTTACCGAACCGGGTATAGCCATCGGTATCGAACTGGACGGTAGGGGTAAGGTCAAACTGCAGACCGCGCAGACCTAACTTGCCGCCATTGGGCTGGGTCCATCCCTGGTTGAACCCCAGGGAGAAGTTCGGATTCCGGAAGCGGGAATAACCGAGGCCGATGTGGTTCAGCGTGGTCGGGGTCAGGTTCTGGTCGATGTTTAAATGCAGGACGTTGGTGCGGACCTTCTGTAGGTTGTAGTTGAGGATCAGCGTCGCGGCTTCCCCTCCAACCGGAATCAATCGAGAAGGCGCGGGGCTCTTGATGGAAGGCCGGAAGGTGTCGTTATACATGCCACTGAGACGAGTCTTGCTGTTTAACTGATGGTCGAGCTTGAGGCCGGCCGTGCGTTCGTCGGCGCGCGGGCTCCCGAGCGGGGCGATCGAGTTGTTGACCAGCCCGGGGAGTTCCGGCGCGGGGATGAAGGGAATCATCTTGGCGGAGACGGCGCTGATCCGGTTGGCGGGAATGCGATTTCCAGCGAAGGGCATGCGGGAGGCGGTGGCTCCGCTATTGGGGTCGTAGATCAGTTTGCTGCCGAGCTGGCTGAAATCGCCATTGGTCATATTCGAGGTCGGAAGCGTATTCAGGCCGCCCAGGGCCCCGCCGCGGCGGTAGAACTGGTCGAAAGAGAAAAACCAAAACGTCTTGTCCTTGCCGTTATAGACCTTTGGGATTACAAGCGGACCGCCGGCAGTTCCGCCCCATTCATTCTGCTTGGCAGGGGCACGGGTGGAGGGGAAGAAGCCACGGGCATCCAGTTTTTCGTTACGCAGGAACTCAAATGCGGTGCCGTGGAACTGGTTGGTTCCGCTTTTCATAGTGAAGCTGGTGATGCCGCCCATGGCGTGCGCGTACTCGGCCGAATAGTTGTTGGTGATGAGCTTGAACTCGCTGATTGCGTCGACGGAGGGGTTCACTTCAGAATCGTTGGAGAGATCGCCACGGCTGAGGGCAATGCCGTCGTAGTAGACCTGATCCTGGAAGCCGCCGCCGCCAGAGATGGACTTGGTCCAGGTGCCGGTGGGGGTGACGCCGGGCGAGAGACGGATGAAGCTGGAGGCGTTGCGGATGCCGCCGCCCAGCGTGAGGGGCATATCGAGGAATTGCTTGGATTCGACCACCATGCCGACGTCGGCCGATTCGGTCTGGATGAGCGGGACGCCGCCCTGTACGGTGACGCTTTCGGTGACGGCGCCTACGGTGAGACTGATGTCGATCGTAGCTGTTTGATTGGTTTGAATCTGGATGCCGCGCTGGACACTGGTGCTGAATCCATTAGCTTTCGCGGAGACGTCGTAGATGCCGGGCGGAAGGCCTACCAGCCGGTAAGAGCCCGTTCCCGTGGAGACGGTTTCAAAGCGTCCGTTTGTTGCTGCGTTTACTGCTTCGATCGCAACACTTGGAATTGCCGAGCCCGATTTGTCTGTAATCAGTCCACTGATTGCGCCGCGATCGCCTTGTCCGAAGGCGAGTACGGAGCATAGAAGGAACGTGCTGAGCTGCAGAAAGCGATTGTTCATCGTAGATACTCCCCATTGCTGTGCCGGTGCCCGTGCGTGCGGGGCACATTTCAAAGAGTTAATCACAATCGCCACCAGGAAGGAACTGCAATATCAGGTTTCGAGTCTGTTATACGGCGGGGCCGGATCGAGCCGGAGGAAGAAGTGGAGTACGCTGGGCGAGTGCGCTACATCCTTCTTTTCCTCTTCAGCCTTTGCGCCATGGCGCAAAATTTTGACCGGGCATTCGCGGAATTGACCGAGACGCGTTTGCGCGCGGATTTGACGTTTTTGACGGCGGAGCCTTTGAAGGGGCGGCTGTCGTTGGAGCGGGGGAGCGACGTGGCGGCGCATTGGATTGTGTCGGAGTTTGTGAAGGCGGGGTTGAAACCGGCGGCGAATGGGTCGTATCTGCAGACGGTGCCGTTGGTGGAGTTTCGCGGGGACCGCGAGAAATCGGGCGTGACGCTGACAGTGAAGGGCGTGACGAAGACGTACCGGGCGCCGGAGGCGTCGGCGTCGTTTCCGCGGAATGTGAGCATCAAGGGCCCGGTGGTGTTTGCGGGGTTTGGGATTACCGCGCCGGAGTTGGGATACGACGATTACAAGGGCCTGGATGTGCGGGGGAAGGTGGTGCTGATTTTTGACCACGAACCGCAGGAGGATAACGCCACGTCGCGGTTCAGCGGGAAGGGGAACACGCGCTATGCGGGGACGTATCTGAAGATCCGGACGGCGCAGGAGCATGGGGCGGCGGCGGTGCTGCTGATGCCGGAGCCGAACCGGAAGCACCCGTCGAATGAAGAGCGGAGGGCGCGGATACCGGGGTCGGCCGTGCGGAATGCGCGGATGCCGCTGCAGACGCTGGCGGATAGTGAACTGACGATTCCGATGGTGAGTTTGAGCGAGGCTCTTGGGAAGGAGTTGGTGGCGACGACGGGGCGGACGGCGAACGCGATTCACACGGCGATTGACGCGACGTTGCAGACGCAATCAGCGGTGTTGCCAGGGGTGGATGTGGCGATTGAGATTGTGAATGCGGACGTGAAGAAGGCCGATGGGTACAACGTGGTGGGGTTGTTGGAAGGTACGGAT
>CAMATG010000044.1 GCA_945860645.1 Candidatus Sulfopaludibacter sp. SbA3
CCCATCTACACGACCCAGCCAAACAACTGAATCTATGGGACTTCTAGCCGGACACTACTGATGTGAACTGTTCGATTGCTTCCACCGAAGGCTGTAGTTCGTCGGAGACCAATGTCTGCCGTGCGCTGTCGGACTCCTGCCCTTCGAACATGATTTTGAAGTTGCCCGAGCCACCGTTGATGGAGATGTTATTCCAGCCATTGAATGTCGCGCCGGGTGTCATCTGCGCGAAGGAAAGCGGGTTGCGAATCGCGCCCGCGCCGATGCCGAAATTGATTGGCAATTCGGCGATCTGCTTTCCCGTGATGGTCGTGGATTGTTCAGCGCTTTCCGTTTTCAACTGCGTTGACTCGGCGCTGACGCGGATCGATTCCGCGGCCGAGCCCACCGAGAGCGCGACTTCAACGCGGGTTGTCACCGCGACGCGCACCTGGATATTGGTTTGCTCGTAGGGGCTGAAGCCCTGATGGGAAACTTTCAACGCGTACGTTCCGGCCGGCAACGACAGTAGCGTGTAGTTGCCGGTTCCGGTGGTCACCGTGTCGGTGTTCGCACCTGTGTTTGCGTTGGTGAGGACGATGCGGACGCCTGGAATCAGCGCGCCGGTGGAATCGGTTACCGTGCCTGTGATCACCCCGCGGTCGCTTTGTGCGAAAAGTGCGGTCATCGTCAAAAGCATCAGCGGAGTTAGTTTGTGTAAGATCACGTGGCCCTCGAAGCGCGGCAGCGCAATGGCCCGAGTATTATGTCACATCGACTACCCCCAAAAGGGCGATCAGAAATAATTAAACTAATCTCTTTATTGCCCTAATTTCGCCAACGCCGCTCGCGCTTTTCGCGACACCGGATTCAACTCGAGATATCGGGAAAGCAGCACGCGCGCATCCTTCGGCGAACGGATTTGCGCGAGGTTCAGCACGGCTTCTTCGAGCGCCGGGTTCGTCAGCAGCGCCCGATCCCAGAGTTGGCCCGCTTCGGTGTATCGACCCAGCCGCGCCAAGTGGGTGCCGAGATTAACGAGCGCCACGGGCTCAAACGGATTGTCGCGCAGCACGGATTCGTAGAGCTGCGCGGCGCGGGCCGCGTCGGGTTCCAACACAGCCAAGCGCAAACGCACGGGCCAATCCCGCGGCTCCGCGCGCAATAAAAACTCCTTCGCGCGCCGGTCGCCTAATTCGGCATAAGCCAGGCCCAGCGCGCGGTCGTCACCCGTTCCCAGAAACGGAACGAGCGTCTTCAGGTCCGGCGCCGCGCCTCCGCGGCCGGTGCGCGGAATACTGTGATCGGTCATCACGCCGTGATTGGCGTCCACGGCCCGCGTGCGCGGCATGTGGCAGGTGGCGCAGCGCTCTTGTTGACGGTGCGCGACGGCGTGGCAGCCCAAGCAGGCTTGCTGGGTTTTGTCGGTATTGGTATGCGGTTCGTGGCAGGTGCCGCACCACAACTTGTCCCCGGCGGCGGTCTTGCAGGCGCTGCCGGCCAGTTTTTCGACGTGGCTGGTTACCTTCAAATCCCGCCGGCCGAGCTTCGAAACGAAGTAGGTGGCAACGTCCGATAGCCGGTCGCCCGCGCGGTATTCGGCAAAGGTCCGGCCGGTGCGTTCGATGCGCGCTTCGCCCGTCAGATGGCACTGGCTGCATACCGCGTCGCGCCGTTCGGCGTCGAGCTTTGCCGGGTTCACCATCCGGCTCTTTGCCGGGTCGCTCGCGTGTTCACTGCCGGGCCCGTGGCAGCGTTCGCAGCTCACGCCGTTTTCCAGAAACGGCGGGTCCCCATAGCGGTTTTGCGTCCCCCGCACGGGACGCACGCGGCTGGCATGGCACTGCAGGCAACTAGGCTCGACGGCGCGCGTCAGGCGCACTTCGCCGTCCTTCTCGTAACCGGGCGAGGCGTCCCATGCCTGCTTCTGCGCGTACCAGGTAACGGGCAGTTCGAACAGGTAGCCGTCGCGCTCGCGGAGGTAGGTGCGGCCGGCGGCGTTGGAGCCGATGAAGTAGTCGATGCTCGACGAACCGCCGTCGAACTGGAGCGTCCGGTCCGTGATCTGATAGCGGTGTCCGGCGGCCGTGAATTGGGCCGCCGGGACGGACTCCACTCGCCCGCTCGACCGCGCCATCGGCGTTCGCGCATAGGCGTCGAACACCTCCGCATGGCAGTGCCTGCAGAGTTGGCTACCGATGAACACCGCGGCGGCGGCTAGGAGCATTTGGGGCTACTTGGCTATGCCTTCCATTTGTAGAAATAGAAGGTCAGGTTCTTCGGGCCGGCCTTGATGCCGTGCATTTTGTTGGCGGCGCAGTACATCATGGAGCCCGGTCCCACTTTGTACGTCTTGCCGTCGACGACCATTTCGCCCGTGCCCTCGGTGATGAGCATGAACTCTTCATCGGGGTGCGAATGCGGCGGGTGCGGCTCCTGGTTGGCGTAGAGCAGCAGGCTGCCGCCGGTCATCGATTTCAACTGCTCGGTGGGGCCGTCGAAGAAGATCTTCAATTCGCCGAACGGGGCCTTGCTGGTGCGAACCTTGGCGGCATCCACAACCGTGTTCTGCAACTCGCCCGGCTTGGCGGCGAAGAGCGCCATCGGGGCCAGAAAGGCGGGCAGCTTAAAAACGTCTCTGCGTTTGGGCATGGTTCATTTTCGCGTATTTTCCAGCACCGCAAGGTAGCCGAGCGTAAAGTCTTTTCGCTGGTCGAACCCGTCGAGCAACGGGAGTAGGAGCGCCATCGGCGCCACCCATAGAAGCCAAAGCAGATTCAGCGGCAACGGGAAAAATTGGCCGCCGCTCAGCAACCGCCGCGCCAGCAGGCGGAAGTAGCCGCCGCCGGGCGCGAGGCTGACCACGCGCAGGCCGGCGCGGGCGGCCAACTCTTCGACGCCAAACTTCGTATACCGGAAAAAATCGTGCGGGTGCTGATGCACTTCCCATTCGTGCGGCACCAC
This sequence comes from Candidatus Sulfopaludibacter sp. SbA3, assembly GCA_945860645.1. Taxonomy (GTDB): domain Bacteria; phylum Acidobacteriota; class Terriglobia; order Bryobacterales; family Bryobacteraceae. Next base: position 2,944 of record CAMATG010000044.1, read on the forward strand.
CAGCAGTAGCCGTCCGCCGGGGCGCAGCACGCGGCCCAGTTCGCACAGCACCCGCGCCGGATCCTTCACATGTTCCAGCGTCACGATGTTCAGCGCCGCGTCGAACACGCCATCGGCAAAGGGCAGGGAAGTGAGGTCCCCCAGCACGTCCAGCTGCGTGTAGTCCCATTGCTGATCGCCGATGCCCAGATCCAGGCCGACGTACCGCCGCCCCGGAAAATAGCTCTTGTAGGCGCCCTCGCCGGCTCCAGCGTCCAGCACGCGCGCCCCAGCCGGGAGCGACGCGGCAAACGCCGTTACTGCGTCGGCAATCCGCCGCTCAAAGTCCAGCACATACCGTCGCAACGGGCCCGGCAGCAGGCCCGGGTTCATTTCTTCCGCGCCTCGATCATGACGGTCGAACCCGCCCGGCAGGCCGCTTCAATCAGCGTGAACGGCAGGCACAACAGCGTCAGCCCGAAATAGATGCCGTCCTTCAACAACCGCATGCCCGGCGACTCCGGCACTTTGCGCACGCGCCGGCTCATCGGGTCGAGCGCTGCGGAAATCGACGTCGCCATCCCCGCCGGATTATCCCGCAGCGAGAAGTACTTCCGCCTCTCCACCGTAAACCCGCAGGCTTCCACCAGCGCCACAATGTCCTTGTCCTTGAAGTTCACCAGATGGCGCGGCACGTCGATGCCGTTCCAGTTCTGGCCGAACAGCAGGAATTGCCAACTGGCCGCATTGGGCACCTGAATCACCAATCGTCCACCGGGGGCCAGCAGCTTGCAGGCCTCCTCCACATACCCTACCGGATCGTACAGATGCTCCAGCACGTGGAACATCGTGATGACGCTGAACGAGGCCGGCCGCAACGGCGCCTTCGACAACGTCCCGCACATCGCCGGCACGCGGTTTACCTTCCACGCCGTCTGCGCCGCGTCGAGCGAAAAATCGAGCCCCATCACCTTGTGGCCCCGCTCCCGCAGCAGCCGCAGGAACAGTCCGCCGCCGCACCCTACATCGAGCAGCGGCCCCTTGGCCGTCGTGTTTTCGATGGTCTTTTCCACAAACCGGACGTGGTCGCCCAGCACCAGCCGCCGGTAGAAATCCTCGGCCTTCGAGGCCGCGTCGGTGCCCGGCGCGAACCAGTAGTTCGGCGGATAGTATTGGCCCAATTCGGCCGCCGTGGGCTGCGGAAACAGCCGCATCAGGCGGCAGTCGGTGCACTTCACCACTTCAAAGAACTTGGTGGTTGTGGCAAACAGCCGGTCGGTCCCGTGGAACAGCGTGCGCAGGTTCGCGCTCCCGCACGCGGGGCAAAGATCGGCTTCGCGAATGGTTTCCGGCGCCACAGCTTCCTCGGTCATGGGCCAACCTCCCCATCGCGCACGATACCGAACAATGCGGCGAGCGTCAACCGGTTGGACAGAATCAATCGCCGCCGTTCGGCAGCCGTCAACACCGCGATCCGCTCCACCGACGCGCGCTTCCGCAGCGTCATGGGCAGCATCCGCAGCGCCTGCCACTGGCCGCGCATCATGGCCCAGGCCACGCGCAGTTTATTCGCCGCTCCCGGGAACGCCGCCAGATCGCCCTCGCCGCTCCCGGCCGCGGCAACGCCCGCCGCCAACCGCAGCGCAAAGTAGAACGGGTTCAGCACCAGCAGGCTCCATGGGAACAGCTTCGCCGCCAGTAGGATACGGTTCCGTTCGATCAATCGCACCCGCTCCGGGTTCCCCTGGCCCATCGTGGATCCCCGCCGGTGCCGTACCATCGCGCCCGGCATGTAGAGGCAGCGCCACCCGGCAATGCGCGCGCGCAGGCCCAGTTCGGCGTCATCTCCATAGGCGAAGAGATCTTCGTCAAACGCGCCGATCTGGTCCAACATCAATTTCCTATACATAGCGGCACAGCCGTCCGGCCAGAGAACCTCTTCCACTCTCTCATATTGTCCCCGGTCCCGTTCCCCGGTGCCGCGCCCCCGGTTCTGGCCGTCGGGGAAGATCAGGTGGCCCACTTTGTCGATCCGGCCCGGGTCCTCCCAGGTGACGATCTTTGACGCCGCCATGCCGATCTCAGGCGATTCTTCAAAAGCGGCTTGCAAATGTTCTATCCAAAGCGGTTGCGCCGCCGCATCGTTGTTCAACAACGCGATAAGCTCCCCCCGGGCCACGGCGATGCCCTGGTTGTTCGCCTGGCAATACCCCAGATTTTTCTCGTTCCTAAGTAACACTACCCCCGGGAACTCTCTCTCAACCAAGGCCTTAGAACCATCGGTGGATCCGTTGTCGACGACGATGACTTCCAAGGGCCAGCGGCGTCCCTCGCCGTTTACCTGTATCTCCAATGATTGCAAACACTCCCGCAGCATTTCGGCCCGGTTCCAATTGACCACCACGACACTGATGGCTACGGTTGTTTGCTTCGTCGACAAAGGTATATTATAGGATTGATCCTGCGGGATTTTTTTTAATGGCATCACTCGGTCAAAAATTGAAGGAAGAACGGCTCCGCCAAGGGAAGCAACTGCGCTCCATTGCGGATGACCTTCGTATTGTATCCCGCTACCTGGAAGCGATTGAAGCCGAGGATTGGAAGCAGCTGCCCGGCGGTTTTTTCAACCGCAGCTTTATCCGGCAGTACGCGCAGTCGCTTGGTTTTGATCCGGCGAAAATCGAAGAGGAGTTCGCTTCGATCGTGAAGCCGGAACCCCCGGTGGACCTGGATCTGATTGCCGCCGGGCACGACCCGCGCGCGCGCCGTTCCGAGGAAAAGAAGCTGATTTCGGTGGAACCGCTGCGCGGAGCCTCCGCTGGCTTCTTCGATTCGCGGACTGGTCTGGCCGCCGCCGCGCTCGTTTTACTGGTCGCTGGCGGAGGGGCTCTTTCGCTGTTCGTTGACCGTTGGAATCAGCCGCAGGAAGTTCGCAAACAGTCCAATTCCAACATGCCCGCGCCCGTCGTTCCCGCGCCGGCCGCCGCCCGTGAGAACGCCCAACCGCAGGTTGCCGCGGCCACTACTACTGAACCCGCCAAGGTCGTTCCCACGCTGTCCACCGATCCTAACGGCAACCTCACGCTGAACATCGAGGCCACCGAAAAGACCTGGATTGAAGTGACCGCCGACGGCAAACGCGTCTTCATGGGCGTTTTGGAGCCGGGCGACAAAAAATTAATCTCTACCCTGCAGAACACCAAGATGGTCGTCGGGAACGCCGGTGGCATCGCTGTCAGCAAGGGCGGACGGGATATCGGCCCCATCGGACCGCGCGGTCAGGTTCGCACGGTGAACATCACCGAAAAGGGCGTCGAGATCGTCGAGCCGAAGAAGCCCGCCGACGCGATCTAACGGATCTTTTCGAGTAGCAGCCCGGTCAGTTCAGAGATGAGGATGTTGCCGATATTGTCGGGTGAATAATCCGTCTTCGGCATGCCGTCGACGGTGACCGCCAGCGCGTATTTTTCCTTGCCGCGCGTCACCAAGCCGACGTCGCTGCGCAACGCGTCCAGCCCGCCGGATTTTGACGCCACGGTGAACCCGTCCAGATGCCGACCAATCCCGTCGGTGTGCTGCTGGCGGCGCAGGATCTCGATCATTGCCTTCGATGCCTCGGCGCTGACCAGCTTGCCTTGGTCCAGCATCTCGACCAGCCGCACCATCTCGCGCGGCGTGGACACGCCGATGCCGAACTTCTTGTTGTCGTCCTTCTGGCCGAAGACGCTCCAGCCGCTCGCCACGGGCTTCAGGTTCTTGCCGTCGCCCAGGATTTTGCGATTGGATCGGGTATTGGCGAACCCGTACTTCTCCATGACGCTGTTGACGTAATCGGCCGTCAACCGGTCGATCAACAGGTTGGTGGCCGTGTTGTCGCTGACCACGATCATGAGGTTCGCCAGATCGCGCGCCAGGAATTTCCGCCCCGGCGTGAACTCAAACAGGATGCCGGACCCGGACACCTTGTCGTCGGCCGTCAGCAGGATCTCTTCGTCCAGACTCGCCTTGCCGTCGGCCACGGCTTGAAACAGTGCCACCAGGATAGGCAGCTTGATCGTCGACGCCGTGCGCACGCGCTCATCGGCGCGAATGGCGTATTCGGTCCCAGTCACCAGGTTCTTGGCGTAGAGCGAAACGGTGCCCTGGAATCCGGCGATTTTCTCTTTGATTCGTTGCTCCGCGGGCGGGGCGTCTTTCGCACATCGGAAACCGATGTTGGGCTGGCGCTGCGTCGGCCGCACCCAGTTGCGGAAGAAGACGGTGATGCGTTTTCCCTGGTCGCTCCAGGCGCCGCCGCGGATGATGCGGTAGGCCCCAGTGGCCGGGCCTTTGGGGTTTTCCGCGGGCGAGTGTTTGTAGTATTCCCGCTCAAACCAATCCGCGGTCCACTCGGCCATGTTGCCCGCCATGTCGTACAGCCCGAAGCCGTTCGGCGCGTAGCGGCCCACTTCGCCCGGGCCCGTCTCGGTATTGTGCCGCGCCAGCTTGGCGTCGTACTTGTCGCCCCACGGGTAGTCGGCCGATTCAATGCCGCCACGCGCCGCCCGTTCCCATTCGGCCTCGGTCGGCAGCCGTTTGCCGCGCGATTCGCAGTAGCTCTTGGCGTCGTCCCAGGTGACGTTATACGCGGCGATCTTGCCCGCCCCGGCCGGCACCACGCCTCCCACCCAGTGATACGGCGCCGGGCGCTTCGTGGCCGCGACAAACGCGGCGTATTCAGCCTGCGTCACCTCGTGCGTGTCCATCAGGAATGCGGGCATCGTCACGGCATGCACGGGCCGGTCGTCCAGCAGCACCTGCGGCCGCATGGTCGTCTTGTCGTCCGATGTCAGCTTGCTGCGGCCCATCTGAAACGTTCCGGCCGGGATAAGCGCCATTCCAGGTTCGGCCGCATAGGCCGCCCCGGCGATTAACAAAACAGCGAGCCTCCGCATCAGACAAACAGGTCCGTGATCTCGTCGTCCATCACCATTTCGGTGGCGCCCAGCGGATCCACATAGCGGTAGGCGCGCTTGGACGGCGTGTTCGTGATCGCCTTCGTCCAATCGATGCCCAGCGCCGAATAGATGGACGCGTAGATGTTCTCGGTCTTGATCTGCTGCTTCTTGTACTTCCAGCCGGTTTCGATGACGCGTTCGCCCCGTGCGTCCGTCTTGCCGAGGATTCGCCCGCCCTTCACGCCGCCGCCGGCGAACAGGGAGACGTAGGCCAGATTGTAATGGTGCCGCCCGGCGATGCCGTTCAACGCCCCGGGGACGCGGCCGAACTCGGTTGCCATCACCACCATCGTTTCATCGAGCAGCGTTTTGCCCGGCTGGCGCGGCGAAGGCTCCGCGGCCAGATCCCGGAGCAGGGAAGCCATGGCCCGGTCGAACTCGTTGCAGCGAATGTAGTGGTTGCTCTTGGAGGCGTGATTGTAGATGTTGCGGTGATGGTCCCAATCGGGATGGGTGATGTGGATGTAGCGCGTGCCGGCGTCCGCCTTCACCGCGTTGCGCGCGAACAGGCAGCCCAGGCCCACGGAATTATCGCCGTAGCGGGCAATCTCTTCCTTCGACATCTGGAACGTCAGCGGCCAGCGCGAGTCGCCGAGCAGCTGAAACGCCGAATGTTGGAAGTCCCGGAACGCGCCGAACTGCCGGTCCTTGCCCGTCCGCGACGACGCCATCACTTCGTCCAGTTTGCTGAGGATGCGGTAGCGTTCTTCCAACACCGCCATCGCCTCCGCACTGCCCGGCGCCGAGGCCGACCCTTCCTTCAAATTCACGTCCAACACCGAAAACCGCGGCGGCAGGAACCCGGTCGAAAGCGCGCCGCACCCGGCCGTATCCAGGTTGCAGCCGATGTAGGTCGGGAAGGTGTCCTTCTCTCGCCGCAACTTCTCAAACTCGTAGCTGATCACCGAACCGACCGACGGAATCTCCGAGGCCTGCGCCGGGTTCAGCGGCCGCCCCGCCTGCGTGTAATACTGCCCGCGGAAGTGCACCACTTCGTGGCTCTTCATGGAGCGGACGATGGCGATTTTGTCCATCTCCTTGGAGAGCTCCGGGAACAGCCGGTACGGCAGATACAGGTCGTCTTTGATCTTGCGGACGTCGAAGTCTTTCTGCGTGCCCGCGTCTTCCTTGAAGTCGAAGGAGTCGATATGGCTCAGCGCGCCGGCGAGTTCGATCAGAATGCAGAACCGTGCCGAGCCGCGCGGATTGCCGCGGCCCGCGGCACTGACCTGCAGCGGCAGCATCGCCTGGCTGGCAAAGGCGCCCAACAGTCCATGGCCGCCCAGCTTCAGCAGGTCCCGGCGGGCAGGGAGGAAATCGGATACACGCTTGTCCATATGGCCTCAGTAGTTAAACAGAAACTCGGGCGAATTCAACAGCGCCCACTGCAGATTTTCCGCGCCGTTGCGGCGGTTCTTCTTCACCGCTTCCAGCCCCACGGCCAGCTCCGGCGCCGACGGTTTGCGCGACACCGTGTGCAGGTACAACTGCTCCACCAGCGCCTTGTCGTCCGCCGTCTTATCGAGCAGCGACGCGAGCAATCCGCCCTTCGACGAATTCACCCGATCGGTGACCACCTTCGACTGCATCAGCAGCATCGCCTGCAGCGAGTTGTGCGGCACCTTCTTCGGCATGTCGTCGCGGCTGGCCTGGCCAAACGTACGCATGAACGTCTTCACTTCATTGCCCGCCTTGCCCGGCTCGGGCATCTGCATCGCCATGCCCACTTTTTCCGAACTGCTCTGGAAGGAGCCCGGCCGGCCCGTCGCCACCGCAATGGCGTCGTGCAGCTCCGGCGCCGACAACATCCGCACGTACTTGCGCGCGTAGTAGGGCGTATAGGTCTCCTGCCATTCGCCCGGGAAGCTGGACGAAAGCTGGTAGGCCGACGATTTCATGATCGTCTTCACCACGTGGCGGAAGCTGTAGTTGTGGGTGCCGAAATCCTCGGCCATCGCGTCCAGTAGGGCCGGGTTCGACGGCTGCACCGTCCATGGCGCCGGCGGCGGATTCTTCGGGTCGTAGCGTTCCAGGTCGAAATCGTCGACCGGTTCCACGATGCCGAAGCCCATCAGCTCGCCCCAAATGCGATTCACCAAAGCGCGGCGAAATTGAATGTGGCTGGTCATCATGCGCGCCAGTCCATCGCGAGCATTTTCGCCCTCGCGCGGCGCCTCGCCGGTCAGCAGGAAGCGCGGCTGGGAAAGACCCTTCCCGCGGCGCGGGACTCGTAGAATGCTCTCGGCGTTGCGGTCGTATCCGGGGGCTTCGTCGTCCACCGTGTATTCGGTGTTCGCCTGATAGCCGTTCTCCCAGTTCATGATCTGCCGCGTCTTGCCGTAGAACGCCGCCTGGCTGAAGAACTCGTCCCGCTTCTTCTTCACCAGAAACAGATTGACCTTCTCCAAATGGTTCGCGCCGTCGTGGCAGGAGATGCAGGCGACGCTGATGCCGAGGAACACTTTCGAATAGGTCACCGTGAACTCATCCACCGTGTCCGGCTGGTTCACCAGATCGTGCGCATCAGGCGTCTCCGGATCGTCCTTGGCCTTCACGAAATCGCGCTGATAGTAGAGCGAACCGGGGACCGAGAAGCTCGATTTGCCCGCGCCCGTCAACAGATCGGTCACCACTTCGTTATACGGGCGGTCCAACTTCAACCACTCCCGGACCCAGTAATGGAACAGGTTCAAACCCGACCCCATGCGCCCCCCGGCGCGGAAGAGGTCTTCAAAATAGTACGTCCACTTGTCGATAAACGCGTCCGACGACGTCAGCGTGTCGACGAGCTTATCCCGCTTGTTCGGCGATTTATCGGCCAGAAACGCGCTTAGATCCGAGGGCGATGGGATACGCCCCGTCGCGTCGATCCAGGCCCGGCGTGCGAACTCTTCGTCGCTCGCCAGCGGCGCGTGGGGAATCTTGTCCGCCGCCATCCGCGCAAAAATGTGTTTGTCGATGAAGGTGCGCTGCGCCACGGCGCCCGCCACACCCCGGGCCGGCAGCGCCCGCGCCACCTGCGCCGTCGCCGTCGCGGCGTCCTTCGATTTCGGCCGCTCGGGCTGGATGAGCGGCTTATGCGCCTGCTCAAACTCCTCGGCGTCCTGATGGGTCAGCTTCGGCGCTGGCGTCTGGGCCAGCATCACGACGGGCACGAGCAGCAGTCCGAATCGCATCATTACTTTCTCCGGAAAATCTGCACGCGCTTTCCGTTCACTTCCGCGACGTACAGGTTGCCTTTTCGGTCGGTCGACATCAGGTGCGGCAACTGCAGCGTCTGCGAGTCGCCCCACGAATTCACAATTTGACCGCTCGCCAAATCGAAGTGGAAGATCTTGTTCACGTCCCCTTCGCTGACCAGTAGTTGCTTGCCCACAACGAGCAACCCGAACGGGTTGCCGAAGCCGTCCCAGACGGACAAAAACTCGCCGGAATTGGCGAAGACCTGCACGCGATTGTTGCCACGGTCGGCCACATAAATCCGGTCCTTGGAGTCGATCCCCAGGCCGTGCGCTGTCGCGAACTGGCCTTTTTCCTTGCCTTTTTTGCCGAACTGAGAGACGAACTGTCCGCTCTTGTTCAGATGTACAATACGGCCGTTGCCGCTGTCGGCGACGTAGATATCGCCGTTCGATGCAAACACCAGATCGTCCGGGGCGCGGAAGTGTTTTTCATCGCCGCCGGGGACGCCCTTCTCCCCGAGCGTGGCTAGCACCTTGCCCGTGGGCGAGAACTTTCGAACAATGTGAAAGCCGTTATCGGTGGTCCAGATGTTGCCGTCTTTATCGGCGCGCAACCCGTGGGCCACCTTGAATTCGCCCGAGCCGAAACCGCCCTTGTACTTGCCGTCCTTGTCGAAGGCAAGCAATGGCGGTTCGCCCCGGTGCAGCACGTAGGTGTTCCCTTTGCGGTCCACCTCCACGGCCGACATCGGCCCCAGTTTCACCTCCGCCGGAATCTTGAGGAATCCGGCGGAGGTGTAGGGAGCATCGGCCGCGAAGGCCAGACCAGCAACGAGAACTGCGAACGTTAGTTTCATTTAGAACAGGAGTTTCAAGCCAAGTTGGATATTGCGCGGGTCGCGCGCTGAAGTGATCGTACCAAACGTACCGCTCTGATTCCGGCCATTCGGTCCGGCCGAGAAGCTTCCGTTCGGAATGCCCAGATTCACGTTGTTCATGAAGTTGAACATTTCGGCGCGGAACTGCAGATTGACACGCTCGTGCACCCGGGTGTTCTTGATGAAGCTCAAGTCCCAGTTGAAGGTTCCCGGACCACGCACATCCGGCAAAGCGCGGCCGATGTTACCGAACGTATAGTTCGGCGGATTGACGAAAACGTCGGTGTTGAACCACTTGGCCGCCGAAGGATTGTCGATCTTCGCCGAGGCGCCGGTGGAGTTCGGACGCGAGGCACGGAAGTTGTTGGCGCCGCCGATGACGATGGGCAAACCGGTCTGCAGAATGCCAATCGTGTTCACCTGCCAGCCGCCGATGATCTTGCTCATCACCCCGGGGCCCCGGCCGAACGGCAGTTCGTACAGCAAGCTAACCACGCCGCGCTTGGACACATCGCTCGGGTCCACACTCCGTTCCAGACGCCGATTGAACCGGCCGTCCTGATACGCCGTCTGGTTGGTCTGTTCCACCGAACCGAAGTCGACGGGAGTTCCCAGTCCTTCGCTGATGATCTTGCCGCCCGTGAAGTTCACCATGAAGGTGAGCCCCTTGGACATGCGCTTTTCCACGCTGACAATCATCAGGTGGGAGTTGTAGTTCCCCATGCGCGGGTTGCGCACGGAAATGCCCTGGTAATGGGAGTAGGGAAGCAGCGATTGTTCCCGCGTGATCGTCGCGGCGCCCAATGCGCCAGGAACTCGTCCGGCATTCGGGTTCGGCACCTGATCCTGCAAAGCAAAGCCCAGGCCCAGATACTGGTTGTCCAACTGGTTCATGTTGTAGCTGCCGGATGTGAAATGGCTGCCCAGATTGGCCGAGTACGAAACATCCAGCAGGATCTTGCCGGGCAACTGGTGTTGCACGGAGGCGCTGAACTGCTGTGACATCGGCGTGGTGCCGATCGGCTCGTCGTAGCTGGTGCCCTGGCCCAAGAAGGCGTTGGGACCGAGCGCGCGGCCGGCCGGCAGCAACAGCGGAGACGGGAAGCCCGCGCTGAACTGGAAGGCCTTGACGTTCGGATTGCTGGACGGGTAGGAGGTGGACGTATTCGCGAAGCCGTTCACACTACCGTAGTTGTTCCGCCAGAACTGCGACGGATAGTAGATGCCGTAGCCGGCGCGGAACACCGTCCTGCTGTTGCCGAAGAGGTCGTACGCCATACCCAGGCGCGGCGCGAAGTCGTTGAAATCACCCTGCCGCCAGTTGCGCGGCTGGCCGCCGGAATTGGCGAACACTGTCGCCCCCAGCAGGCCGTTCGCCAGGCGAACAGTCGGGTCGAAGTTGGTCATGCCGTCATTGGCTTCCACGGGCTGCGTCTGGTAGTCGTAGCGCAGGCCGGCATTCACCGTCAGGCGGCGGGAGACTTTCCAGTCGTCCTGGAAGAAGAAGGAGTAGCTCTTGCCGCGCTGGCTTTCGCCCATGTGCGTGGTGCCACTGGCGTTGGCCACTTCACCCAGCAGGAACGTCGCGTACGCCGAACCCGTGCCGGCCTGCGCCGCCGGGTTGCCGGTCAAGCCGCTCGTGAAATTGAAATTGCCGGACGGCGACGAACGCTGCAGATTGTTGCCCTGGAGCGTGCGAATATCCACGCCGAACTTCATCGTGTGATTGCCGCTGATCTTGGTCAGCATGTCGAACAGTTGCAGATTGATGCTCGCGCGCAAACCGGCCGTGCCGGTATTGAAGCCAGGCAGGCCGTTGCCGATGCCAGGGAACGTATCGCCCGGAACCGATGCCGGCAAGCCCAGCTTCTGCGGCCATCCGCCACCAAAGCTGCGAACGATAAACGGGAAATACCCGCGCGTGGCGCCGACGCGGAGTTCGTTCAGCATGGTGGGCGAAAAGCTGTGCGTGTCGGAAAGCGCAAAGTTCTGGTTCTCCAGAGCGTCATCGCGCGTGGAGACGATCGGATTCGGATAGATGCTGCCGCCGTTGTCGGTCTTGTGCAGGAAATAGGAGTAGCGCCCGAACAGCGAATTCTTGTCGCCGAAACGGTGATCGATCTTGGCCGTATACTGCCGCATGCTGCGGATCTGGCCGGAGTCGTTGCTGAAGTTGTTGGCGTTGGTGAACGCGTTCGTTGGGGTGCGGTTGGGAATCGGATAGAAATCGTTGACCTTGAGCGAGACCGGGTCCATCCGGCTCACCGGAATGCGGTTGTTCGGGAAAACCGAACGGGTCAGACCGTTGGTCGTCGCCGGGTCGTAGATCGGAATCAGCGCCCCATTGGTCCCCAGCAGGTCGCCAAAATCGCCGCCACGCTGCCGCACCGTCGGCATGGTGTTGATAAAGGTCGTGGTTCGGCGGAAGTCATACTGTTCCCAGTTGCCGAAGAAGAAGGTCTTGTCCTTGATCACCGGCCCGCCCACCGCGACGCCATATTGGTTGTAGCGGAAGGGCGGATTCAACGTCGAAAACGTGTTCCGCGCGTCCAGCTTATTGTTCCGCAAAAACTCGTAAACCGATCCATGCAGCTGGTTCGTCCCCGACTTCGAAACAACGTTGATGACGCCGCCGCCGGTGAAACCGTACTCGGCCGACATCGTTCCCGACTGCACCTTGAACTCTTCCACGGCGTCCACGGCCGGGTTGATCGCCACTTCGCCGATGTAGCTCTGAATGTTGTTCGAGCCATCGAGCGACTGCGCGTTCATCGCGTTCGGTCCGCCATTGATCGAAATGGACGACAACTGAATGCCGCGATCGCCGAAGCCCGAATTCGTCGGACCCGCGTTTGATTTTACCGAGGGCGTCAGCAACGTCAGCGCCAGCGCGTTCCGCCCGTTCAGCGGCAGTTCCATCACGCGCCGGTTTTCGACAACCTTGCCAACCGTCGCCGAACCGGTATCCACCAGCGGCGCCTCGCCTTTCACTTCAATCGTTTCGGCCACGCCGCCCACATCCAGCCGGAAATCGATCTGCCCGCGCTGGTCAACCTGCAGCGTCAACCCGCTGCGGACCGCGCGTTTAAAGCCCGACTTCTCCACCTGAATGGTATATTCGCCGATCTGCAGCGCCGTCGCTGTATAGGTTCCGTCGTTGTTGGTTTCCGTTGCGACACTGGTGTTGGTGGCGACATTGGTTAAGGTAACTTTGGCGCCCGGCACGGCGGCGCCCGTCGTATCGGTGACGGTTCCAAAGTAACTGCCGCGGCCTTGTTGCGCCACGGCGGGAATTACGGCGGCCAGCACAATGGCCGCTAAAGCGAGTTTCGACATGGGTTCTCCTGAAGGAAGTGCAGCTATTATTTCACATTTCAGGCGCAGGCTGTCAAGGCTTCGCCATCGCTTTGCAATGAACCACCACCCGGTCCAACTGTTCCCGGCCGGCGCGCGTTCCCAGCCGGACGGATTCAAAATGGACGACCGGAATCCCTGCCGCCTCCCCGAACAGCCGGGCTGCGAACCGGGGATCGTTATGCAGCAGGCACCCGCCCGGCCGCAGCGCCTGCGCCAGATTGCCGAGCGCCAGCGCCAACTCCTGGTCATTTAGATAGACCAGCAGATTCGTCGCCACCGCCAGGTCGTACCGCCCCGCCGGCGACTGGTCCACCACCAGATCCCCGGTAGAAGCCCGGCAAGGCGCCCCCGCCAGCGATTCAGCCACCTCTTCCCGGATGTCCACGCAGTCAAAAATGGACGGGCGCCCCGGGAGCAATGCCAACAGCGCCCCCGGCTGCGAGGATTGCACCGGTTGGCCGTCTTCGACGCCGAAGCGCGAGGCGAACTCGGCGCCCGGCCCGGCCAATAGTACCGATTCCATTGCCTGCACCTTCCGGAGCCCCGCCGCCACTGCCTTCATCGATGGCGGGAACGGGTCCGCACTCAGCCCCCGCTGCTGGTACAGCGCGTCGACATCAGCCGATTCCGGAAGCCGCAGGAGGAATCGGAAGGCCACCCAGAGGATCCGCTCCGGCTGCCACCCCAGTTTCCGTTCCATCTTTCTTAACAGTCTGTGCCGTTCGGTTTTCGGCCTGGTATTCCAAAACGCGTCCATCCGGCGCCGTACCGCGGGCGAAAACGGTGTTTCCTCCACGTCCCCGGAAAGAAACGCCTTTCGCCGGGCCAAGGGCAGGGAATCGAAGTACCGCCGCGCCTCTGCCGCCGGGTCCAGGCGTGGTTCCGTTCCCAATTCGGTGGTCTGCAGCAAATAGTAGGCGATATGCTCGGCCGCGCCGTCGGACAAGCGAAGCCGCGCCGCCTGCCGGTGGCGCTCCTGCCAGTCGGCATACCCGGGGGCGCTTAAACCAG
>CAMATG010000045.1 GCA_945860645.1 Candidatus Sulfopaludibacter sp. SbA3
GGCCTCCGTGGACGTGCTGAAAGTCCTGACGGAGAACAAGGCGAAGATGATTTCCGGCGCGAGCAATGGCGGTGACCGGGAGCGGTTCCGGGCCACGGCCAAGAACATCGCGATGCGCGCCGAACAGATTTTGAAGACGTCGCGCAAAATTGGCGGCTAACGACGACTTCCCGAGGTTGACCCTGCTGTGACCCTGACTAAAGGCCGGCCGTGCTGACCCGCGGCTGGCCTATTTTTTGTCGGTGATCAGTTCCTGGTGTCGGCGACCGCAGTAGCCGTCCGTCATTCCCGCGATGTATTCGCATATGACATTGTGGGCGGGGCGGGCGGCTACCTGCTCCTTGTAGGGTTCCGGCAGGCGGGTGGGATCGGCTTCAAAGTACTGGAACAGTTCGCCGATCATTTGCACGGAGCGTTCTCGTTCGTGGTTGAGCGCCTTGGACAGATAGACACGCTGGCGGAGAAAGCGCTTCAGTTCCAGGCAGGTTTTGCGGGCGTCCGGCAGCAGGCAGGCGAGGCGTTGGGGATGACGGCGCACGTCGTCGACCGTTTTGACACCGGCATCGCGGCACGCCTGGACGGTGCCTTCGACGAAGCCGGTGACGAGCAGATCGATCAACTGACGCAGGGCCTCGTGAAACTGGATGCGCGGCGGCGCGCCCGGGTACATGGATTGCGCCGTGTCGTAGAGGTCTTCCCAGGCGGGGACCGCTTTGCCCAGTTGTTCGAGGGTGAAGAAGCCGGCCTGCTGGGCGTCGTCGAGATCGGCGGTGGAGTAGGCGATCTCGTCAGCGAGATCGATTAGCTGCGCTTCGATGGGCGGCCGTAGATCGGGGAGATACTCGTCGAGATCCGGGCTGTGCCCCGGCACCAGATCGCGCGAGTGCTTCACGATCCCTTCGCGCATTTCAAAGGTCAGGTTCAGGCCGGGAAAGCGGGCGTAACGGTGTTCGAAATCCTCGACAATGCGCAGAGCGTGCAGATTGTGATCGAAGGTCTCCCCGAAGCGCGCCATTTGGCGGGAGAGTTCCTCTTCGCCGGAGTGGGCGAAGGGCGGGTGGCCGATATCGTGAACAAGCGATAAAGCTTCGGTAAAGTCCGGATCCACACCCAGCGCGCCGGCCACCGTGCGGGCCATTTGGGACACTTCGATGGAGTGGGTGAGGCGGTTCCGGAAGTGGTCCGAGATGCCGGGGGTGAAGACCTGGGTTTTGTTTTCCAGACGGCGAAAGGCGCGCGTGTGGATGACGCGGTCGCGATCGCGCTGGAAGTCGTTGCGATAGGGGTGACGGAGCTCCGGGTAGCGGCGACCGCGCGTCATCTCCGGCCAGAACCGGAGGTGCGCGATGGGCCCTTCCGCTTCGACCGGTGGATGCACGAGATTACTTCGCGTTCGGGCCGGGCTTGGTGTCGCCGTAGGCGGTGATGGCCCAGCGGCTGACGGAACCACGCGTGCTCAACTGGCGGAGCGGCTCCAGAATCTTGCGAGCTTCGTCGGGCTTGGTGGGCGCGATGAGCTTGGCAAGTTCGATCTGGGCGTTTTCCTTGGAGAAGAGCGCGGTGGGGTTATCGGCGAGGTACCGCAGATGCTGTTCGGCCTGCGCCGCTTTGCCCTGCTTGCTGTACATCTGCGCCAGCGCGAAACGCGACAGCGAGGCGTATTCCTTTGAGCCTTTGTCGACGACGATCTGCCACTCTTTTTCGGCGTCGGCGAACTTGCCCTGATCGGCATAGGTGACGCCGATGTAGTAGTGACCCATCGCCGCTTCGTCGCTGGACGGATACTTGGCGACGATGCCACTGAACGATTTGATGACGGCGGCGTCTTTCAGCTCCTGCGTGGCGTAGACCCGCAGATTTTGAGCGGAGCCCGGGCCAACAGCGGACTGCTGGTCCTGGAGCGCTGCCTCGAGCGCGGTCTGGCGTTCGGCGGCCTGTTTGTCAGACCACCACCACCAGCCGCCCGCCAAGGCGACAACCGCCAGGGCGAGGCCGCCGTACATCGACAACTGTTTCTTGTGCGTCGCCGCGTAGTCGATGGAATGAGTGACTTCCTCGACAAACACGTCATGTTTTAGTAGTTCGCGTTCTTGCTTATCCACAACTATCCCAAACTAACGAGGATAGCATGATGCGCGGCACGATACTATTCCAGCCCGCCATTTGCGGCGCGGCTTTGCAGGTATTCCGGAGGCGCCATGGGGGTGAGATTGCGATGAATCGCGAATTTAACAAGCCCGGCCACGTCGTGGATGTCCAGCTTGCGCATCATGCTGGCGCGATAGGTATCGATCGTCTTGGGACTGACCGCCAGGCGGGCGGCGATCTCCTTGGCACGCAGACCTTCCACCAACATCGTGAACACCTGGTGCTCCCGGGCGCTCAGCGACTCAATCGGATCATCTTCCATCTTGCGGCCGCGTTGCGGGCCGAAAATCTTTTCCACTTCCACCGACGGCGAGATATAGACGCCACCTTCGCGAACCTGCCGCAGAGAATCGAACAGCTGCTGCGCCGAACCCGACTTCAGCACGAACCCCTGTGCGCCGCAGCGAAGCGACTCAATCACCGTCTTCCGGTCGGACCGCGAAGACATCAGCACCATCCGCGTGTCGCAGTTGGCTTCCCGGGCCCGGCGCAGAAGTTCCAGCGTGTGCACCTCCGGCAGGTCCAGATCGAGAAGCGCGACATCCGGCCGCGTTTCCAGGATCAAGCGGAGCGCGGTGGCGCCATCCGCGCAGTGCGCCACTACCTGAAAATTTCCACGGTAGGCGCAGAGAGCGGAGAGCGCTTCCCGAAGGAGCGGAAGAGGTTCCGCGATGAGGAGACGAATATTGGCAGTGGGTTCCATAAGCCGGCAGCTTCCCTTTGAATAATCTTGCGCGTAGCGAGTCCAGCAGGACGCCCCGACGGTCCGCTGCGCTTTTCAGATGGGACCCCATGTCGGGTCCCTTACATTAGGAGTGGCCGCACGGCAGGAAAATTCTCCGGGGAATTCGCATCCCCCCGGAAAAATCGCGCCAACCGGCTAGGAAAAGCTGCGAACGGCCTTCGCTTCGTCGTCGTGAATTTCGAAAACAGTGTACAGTTTCGTGATCTGCAACAGATCGTGCACCCGTTTGGTGAGATTCAGCAACTTCAACTGCCCGCCCTGCCCGCTGACGGTGGTGAAGCTGGAGACCAGTTCCCCGATGCCCGAGCTGTCGATGTAGTTCACTTCACCGAGGTTGATGAGAATCTTCCGATTGCCGGCGCCCAGCAGGTTCCGCACCTGATCCCGAAGCAGAGCCGAGCCCTCGCCCAAGGTAATCTTGCCGGCGGCATCGACAACCGTTACATCCCCAACCTGTCGCGTCGTGATTGTGGCACTCACTAGTCATTCTCCTCAGTCAGAAATTGCATACTTCACCAGCGTCACTTCCGCACCGCCCGCCGCCGCCTTCTTGACGGTAAATTCATCGACGAAGGTTTGAATCAGCAGCAGTCCGCGGCCGGAGCCACGCATGAGATTGGCCCCTTCAGTGGGGTCGGGAACGCGGTTCAGATCGAAGCCGCTTCCCTGATCGGTGATCGTGAGCCGTAACGAGTCAGAACGGGTCTCCAGAACAAAATGGACTTGTTTGGCGGCGTCGTATTTGTTCCCATGCGCGACGGCGTTGACCATAGCCTCTCGAACGGCGAGGCCGAGATCCATACAGGCATCCTCATCGAGTCCGATCTGCTTGGCGGCTTCGACGCAGAGATTCTCGGCGCTATCCACACTGTCGAGATTCGACTCGAACATTTGATCCAGGGTTCCCGGCATGACTTCGTAAAAGGGTATCAAAACCGCGCCGAGTTCTCCAGTACCGGGACTCAGCGCGCCGCGGTGTGCGCGGGGAGAGTCGCCAAGAGCGCCATGGTCGACCAGGCGCCGCCGGCCGCCGAGATCCATTGGTGATTGATATACGGATAGCCGCCATCGATCAACGGCTGCACCGGATGGCTGCGGCTGGCGACAAACCAACTGCCATCCTTGCGCTGGGTCTTCAGCAGGAATTCGACGCCGCGGCGATAGGCGGGATGACTGGGCGAAACGCCGGCGAGGTGCAGCGCATAGAGCGCCTCCCCGGTGGCGTAGGCGTCCGGCGCGACGACGGCGGCTGTCTGCGCCCACCCACCATCGGGGCGCTGCAACGCGAGCAGTCCAGTCACGGCGGCATCCTTCGTGGACTTCGACGCTCCAGCCCAGGCGAGCCCCATCAGGCGCAGGGAGCTATCCTCCGTGTCGCGCGGCGTCTGCGCGGCCAGCCAGCGCGTGGCACGCCGGACGCGGTCTTTAAACTCCGCCGCGCGGGCTGGCGTGGAGTGCTGCTGCAGCGCGCGCAGGGCGTTGGCGGTGAAGGTGATATCGGTGTACTCCTGCGGCGGGCGATAGTCCATCACACGAAACCGGCCGGAGGGCTCCTGGCGCGTGGAGACGTAGTGCACCATGCGGTCGATGGCGGAACCGGGCTCGGCGCGGGAAGGCAGGCCGGCCAGTTGGAACGCGAAGAAATCGGGCACGCCGATGCCCAGCAGTGTGGTGGAGAGCATTTGCGGATCGACTTCGCTCGCCGCCTGCAACTCCTTCCCGGCGACGGCCTCGTCGACGCGCACGCCTCGCGCACGCGCCATTTCGACAACCATAATCGGCAGCGTATGGTTGTGGCAGGTGGTGCATCGATCCAGCTTCCGAACCGGCTCGCCAATGCGCTGGAGCAGCGGCAGGCTGCGCGCGATCGCCTCGGCGGGCGTGTTGTTTTCTACCGGCGCCGGCACACGGACGGCGGTCTTCGGCTCCGGCGTACCGGCCTTGCGCAGCATGGCGGCGATGGGCGTCTCCCCGAAGCGCGCGGCGAAGGAGAGCGCCGTGTCTCCGGTCTCATTTTTCAGGCTGACGTTGGCGCCGCGAGCCAGCAGATATTCCACCACCTGAGGCGCGCCCGGCTCGTAGGAAAGGGCGGCGCGCATCAACGCCGTGTAGCCGCGCTTGTCGGCGGCCGACACATCGGCGCCGTTCTCCACCAGCATCCGAACCATCTCCAGATCGCCGAAGGCAGCCGCGTCCTGCAGCGCCGAACGGCCGGCGCGCGTGGCGCCATTGGCGCTGGCGCCGCCTTCGAGGGCGATGCGCAGGCATTCCCGGCAGTGGCCGGCGGCGGCCGAGCGGGCGAGGTTGGGCGTGTCGGCTATTTTCACGCCATGGGCGAGGAGCAGGCGCATCAGCGCCACGTCGGCATTGCGGGCAGCGCGGGAGAGGGCCGTCTCCGCGGTGGCCTTCGGATCGGGGACCGCGGATTTGGCGAGCAACAGAGCGACGATTTCGGAGGTGCCGGGGCGATCCGCGGCGATCAGCAGCGGTGTGACGCCGTTCTTCAACGCCGCATTCGGATTGGCGCCGCGGGCCAGCAGCAGGCGGGCTTTCTCCAGGTCATAGGCGCCCATGTGAAGTGCCGTGACGCCATCGGGGCCGGCGGCATTGACATTCGCGCCGCCGTCGATCAAAGCACGCAGGACGGGGGGTCCGGCGGTCACCACGGCGTACATCAGCGGCGTGAGTCCTTCGGCATTGGGCGCGTCCTTGTTCGCGGCTTCGCGCAGGTGCGCTTTCACAGCCCGGACATCGCCATTGCGAATCGCCGTAAACAGGTCCGCGGCAGTGGCGGGCAGGGCGGCAAGCAGGAGTACGGCGGCCAAGGTACGCATAGTGATTTGCCGCAGTGTATCAATAAAAAGCGAGCGGCACCGGGTAGGCGCCGCTCGCTTGGTTGGGGTTGAAACCCGGGTCTACCAGTAGGCTTTGATGCCGAGCTGGACCTGACGGGGGTTGCTGTTCTGCGTGGAAACGAGAGCCGGGAACACCGTGCCGAAGTTCGGATTGTTCGGATCGGTGTTGAAGCTGTCGCGGCCGTAGTAGTTGTGGTTGAACAGGTTGAAGGCTTCCGCGCGGAACTGGATGCGGAGGCGCTCGGTGACCTGCGTGTTTTTGATGATCGACGAGTCCAGCGTGAACGCGTGGTGCTTGCGGATCTGGCCCGAACGCGACGGCGTGGAGCGCGGCGCGTAGCCCGGCAACATCAGCCAGGAGGCATCGGCCACGTTGGACGAGCAGCCAAGCGCGATGGAGTAGGGCTGCATGGTAACGGTGCCGTCGTTGAACTGACGGGCCACGCAGGGGCTCCAACCGCGAACCTGATTGGCTTTCCAATCGACATTCTTCACCTTCGGATCCTTCAACTGGATCACGTTGCCCGGCAGGTCGTTCGGCTCGCCGCTGGCGTTGGTGTAGAAGCTGGTGACTTCCCAACCGCCGATGAGCTTCTGCATCAGTCCGTTGGCGCCGGCGCCAAAGCGCTTGCCTTTGCCGAACGGCAGTTCATAGATGCCCGTGAACTTGAAGAAGTGCGGGCGATCGTTGAAGTACAGACCCTGCTGCTGCACGTTGGCGTACGGATCGTTCCAGCCCCACTGTTCAACCATCTTGCTGAAGGTGTAGTTGGTGACGATCATCAGGCCGCCGGCAACACGCTGGTTGTAGTTGACCTGGGCGGAGTTGTACCAGATCTTGGAGTTGTTCAGACCCTGCTGCAACAAGTCTCCGGAGAACTGGGGGAAGGGCCGGTTCAGGTCGAAACGCCGCAGCGTGGCCGCGGTGAAATGCGTGGTGCCGCGGAAAGCTTCGATGCCCTGGAAGGGGTTGGCGATCTGCTGGTCGCAGAAGGCCACCGAGCCGCCTTCGAGCGGGTTGCAACGCTTGCGGAACTCGAGCGACGGAATATTGAAAGCCCGTTCCGTGTTGAGGTCCACGGAGCGGCTGCCGACGTAGCTGACTTCGAGTGACGCCGACGAGCTGATCTGCCTCTGAATGCCGAAGGAGAACTGGTGCACTTTCGGCGTGACGAAGTTCGGATTGAACCAGTTGTTGTTGCGTCCGGCGAACGTCAGCGCGCCGAGGCTGGCGCCAGACGGAACGCCGATGCCACCGGGGTAGGGGTTGCTGAGCAGGTTGGGCAGCGGGAAACGGCCGCCGTCGACGGAGTCAACGATCGGCGTGTTGGTCGCAAAGCCGGCGGTCTGCAGGAAGTTATTGTTCGGGTTCAAGTAGTAGAGCCCGTAACCACCGCGGAGAACCGTCTTGTCGTTCAGAGTAAACGCGGCGCCTATACGACCCTGGAAGTTATTCAGATCGTTCTTGGCGGCGAGTGTAGGATTGCCATTGACTCCGGCGAACTGGAAGCCACCTTTGAGGTTGCGAAGTTCGGGATAGAGGGCGAGATTCGCAGGCGAGATCTGGCCGGCGATCGGGGTGGTCATCCCCGCG
Source organism: Candidatus Sulfopaludibacter sp. SbA3 (assembly GCA_945860645.1). Lineage (GTDB taxonomy): Bacteria > Acidobacteriota > Terriglobia > Bryobacterales > Bryobacteraceae. The sequence continues at coordinate 7,343 of CAMATG010000045.1, forward strand.
TCGAAGCCGCGATTCTGACGGTTGTACTTTTCATCCGGAGCGCCGTTGTAATCCCAACGGAAGCCCACGTTGAGGGTCAGCCGGCGGGACACTTTCCAATCGTCCTGCAGGTAGGGAGCAAAGTACCACTGGCGATTGAACGGATACACAGGGTAGTTCTGGTTGCCGTTGACCGCGCCGAGCAGGAAGCTGGCATAGGAGTCGCCCGCGGTGGCTTCACCCTGGTTGAAGATGCGCTGCGTATAAGCACGCGTACCGTCGAACTGCAGGATGTTGCCGGTGTTCTGCAGGATGTAGTGAATGCGACGCAGATCGACGCCCATCTTCAGGTTGTGGCTTCCAACGATCTTGGTGACATTGGCGGCCAGATTGTAGTTGTTCGTGAAGTTGTTGCTCTGCGCGCGGCCCAGGCTGGAATAGCCCGCGTTGTTCCAGACGCCGAAGTAGGCCGGGCCGGGAATCGCGCTCAGCAGGCTGGCCGGAAGGCCGAGACTGGCGAGATTGAAGCCTTCGTTCGCGCGGCCGAAACCCTTTTCAATAAACCGGTTGTGCGAACCGCGGACGTTGATGACCAGGGTCGGCGTGGCGGTCCAGAGCCAGTCAGCGACGTAGGCGTCGTTGATGCGCTGGAACGGCTGCTGGCCGTTGGTGCCAACTACGTTGTCGAGCCCGTTCACCGCGCGATCTTCCGTACGGTCGTTGGACGCGTGGCGGAAAAAGGCGCGGTGCTTGTCGCCGAAGTTCCAATCGAACTTCAGGATCAGGTTGTAGAACTTGTCATTGGCGACGTAGTTGGGCAGGCGGTGGTTGTTGGTGGAGTACTGCAGGTTGCCCGGCGTCGCGGCATTCGGCAAAGGCATGAACTTCGTCACCGCGGCGGCAACGGGGCTGATCCGGTTGGCCGGGATGATGTTGCCGGGGAACGGCGTGCGAAGCGGGTCGCCGTTCACCAACTGGGCTCCCATCGGATCGTAGATCGTGATGGGCGCGCCGGTGGCGTTGCGAAGTTTCGAGAAATCGCCCGTGCGCATTTCCGGCTCCGGATAGGAGTTGGTCAGCGGACCCGGCGTCTTTTCCCGGTAGTTTTCGAAACTGCCGAGATAGAAGAGCTTCACCGGAGAGTTCTTGGTGAGCAATTTCGGAAGATAAACGGGGCCATCGAGCTGGAAGCCGTACTGATCGAGCACGTGATCGGCGCGCCGGTTCTTCACACCGGGGGCCTGCGGAACGGCGTTCGACTGGAAGGTGTTGCCATCCAGATAGGGGCGGCGGAGGAACTCCCACCCAGTGGCGTGGAAGGCGTTCGAGCCGGACTTCAGCACGACGTTGAAAACGCCGCCGCCGGTCTTGCCGTACTGCGCATCGTAGGCGTTCTGCTGAACGACGAATTCCTGCACGGCGTCGACGATCGGCACGTAGGCGATGTTGTTGTTGCCGGCCTGCCCGTTGTTCGGGGCGCCGTCCATCATGAATTCATTGTTCGATTCGCGGCCACCGTTGATCGACCACTGCGCAATCGCGCCGTTGTCGAAAGGACGCTGCCAAATCGCCGCACCGCGGAAAACCACGCCGGACATCATCGTGCCCAGCATGAAGGGGTTGCGCGCATTCAACGGCAGTTCCGAAACGGCCAGGGAGTTGACAACGCCCGAACGGGAAGCGGTCTGCGTTTCCAGCAGCGCGGCCTCGCCCGTCACGTTGACGGTGTCAGTGACGGCACCGACTTCGAGAGCAATATCGATACCAGCGATCTGGCTGACCTGCAGGGTGACGTTTTCGCGATTGACCACTTTGAAGCCCTGCGCCGTGGCAGTCAGCTTATAGACACCAGGCCGCAAAAACGGGATGGTGTAGGCACCGGCCGAATCACTGGTGGCGGTAGAGGTTTCGTTGTTTGCGGCGTTCACCGCGCGGATAGATACGTTGGGCACTGCGGCGCCGGACGGGTCAAGAACCCGGCCTGTAATCGTTGCGCGAAATTCTTGTGCAAGCAGTGTGCTGGCCAAGAAACACAGAGCAGACAGAACTCTGATAGTACGAGACATAGTAACTCCCCTTGGATTGCGCTTCTCGGATTGCTTAACAAAACCTTAGTTTTCTTAAGTAACCAGACCGTGGAAGCGTTTGCAAGACTCTATCGAAAATCATGGGTCATATGCAACCATGTCAGCAAGGTTACTCCCGTGTCGCGCAGTCTTCTTTCCCTCTCCATCGTCGCCTTGGCAGCATTCGCCCAGTCGCCCAACCCTTTAGCCCAGGCTACCCGCCTCCTCCGTTCCGGCAAAACCGCCGAGGCCCGCACCGAACTCAATACCTACATCCGCCAACATCCCAAAGACCCCGAAGCCTGGTTCCAACTCGCCCGCACCCACCTCGCCGATTTCGCCCAATCCACCGACGCCGCCAAGAACCGCATCTCCATCGATCTCGCCATCGAGTCCCTCGCCGCCGCCATCAAAGAGAACCCCAACCACGTCTACGCCCTCAAAACCAAATCCATCCTCCACGCCCGCGCCGAGCTGCTGCACTACGATCCCAACCTCGCCTTCCAACTCGCCTCCCGCGTCGTCAAACTCCAGCCCTCCGCCAACGAATATCTCCTCAACCTCTCCGAATGGATGACCGGCGAAGTCCGCTTCTCCGAGCACTCCGAACACCGCGTCCCCCACGATCCCAAGTTGGGCATCGACCGCTCGCTCGCCCTCATCGAACGCGTCATCAATAGCGCCACCCCCTACACCGAAGAGGAAGGCGCCGCGCTCTTCCTCATGGCCAAAGCCCTCGCCCGCAATGGCGATTACGCCGGGTCGCTCGAATATTACGAACAAGCGCTGGCCCGCGCCAAGACACCCCAACAGCGCCGCGAAGTCCTCCGCGAAAATGGCGCCGCCCTCTATCGGAGCGGCCAGTTTCAGGACGCCGCCAGCAACTTCTACCAGGCCACCCAAATCCCCGGCAGCACAACCATCGATCAGTGGCTACTGAAAACCACCCTCGACCAACTCCCCCCCGGCACCGCACCAAAACTCCCCGCCTCCGCCCTCTTCCCCTCTCAGCCCCGCCCCATCAACCAAGGCCCACTCCTCTTCGCCGACATCGCCAAGGAACGCGGCGTCGCCCGCTTCGACGGCAACGGCACCTGCTCCTGGGCCGACTACGATAACGACGGCGACATGGACCTCTTCCTCGCCGGCTCGGGCACCTTCATGGCCGTCTACCGCAATGAAAAAGGCCACTTTACCGAAGTCACCACCGAAGTCGGCCTCGCCAAAGTCCCCTCCGGCTACAGCCTCAATCTCATCGATTACGACAACGACGGCCACGTCGATCTCTACATCTCCCTCAACGGCTGGTCCGGCCCCATGCCCAACCGCCTCTTCCACAACACCGGCGCGCGCTTCGAAGACGTCAGCGAAAAGAGCGGCGCCGCCGACCCCGGCTCCGGCTTCATCTCTCTCTGGGCCGATCTCGACAACGACGGCTTCCTCGATCTCGCCATCGCCAACGGCGTCCTCCGCGACGGCTCCACCCCGCAGATCTACCGCAACAATCGCAACGGCACATTCACCAACATGACCCGCGAAGCCGGCATCATCGAGCCCCCCTCCTACGGAGCCATCGGCATCGCCCTCGGCGACTACGATGGCGACGGCGACATCGACCTCCTCGTCAACGGCCTCGACCGCTCCCCCAACCGTCTCTACCGCAACGACGGCAAGTGGAAGTTCACCGAAGTCGCCGAAAAAGCGGGCATTCTCCAGCCGCCCCACAACGGCTTCGTGGCGTTCTTCTTCGATTACAACAACGACGCCAAACCCGACATCCTCACCACCGCCCTCGCCCCCTGGGAAGTCGTCGTCGAAGGCCTCAAAGCCGGCTTCCGGCCCGCCACGCTCCATCCCGATAACGTCCGCCTCTTCCGCAACAACGGCGACGGCACATTCACCGACGTCACAATCACCGCCGGCCTCAACGCCCCCATGGGCGTCATGGGCGCCGGCGTCGCCGACCTCGATAACGACGGCCACGTCGACATCTACTTCGGCACCGGCGATCCCCAACTCTCCCGCCTCGAGCCCAACCGCATCTTTCGCAATCAAGGCAACGGCACCTTCGTCGACGTCACCTCGCTCACCAACTTCGCCCGCCCCGGCAACAAAGGCCACGGCGTCAGCTTCATCGATCTCGACGAAGACGGCGACCTGGAAATCTACGCTCAACTCGGCGGTCACTACCAGGGCGATCACGCCACTAACGCCTTCTACGACAACCGCTCCGGCAGCCGCAACAACTGGCTCGAAATCGATCTCACCGGCGGCAACCCCGTCGGCGTCTCGCTCACCCTCACCGCCAACGGCGCCAAACAACACCGCGAAATCAAAGGCTCCGAAGGCTTCGGTGCAACGAACCCCATGCGCGCCCACTTCGGCCTCGGCAAAGCCGACGTCATCGATACGCTCGAAATCCGCTGGCCCACCGGCGAGCGCAAAACGTTGAAAGACGTGAAGCCGAATCAGATCCTCAAGGTCGCCAAATGACGCGTCTGTTGCTCCTCCTCGCCGCCGCGGCCGCGCCCTTCCCCCACACCCTCAACCACTACGAAACCCCCGAAAAGCACCAGATCGAAACCATGCCCGGCGGCGTGGCCGTCCTCGATTTCGATGGCGATGGCTGGGACGATCTCTTCTTCACCAACGGCGCCCCCCAGCCCTCTCTCGCGAAGAAAATCCCCGCCGATTGCAACCGCCTCTATCGCAACCTCGGCAACGGCGCCTTCGCCGACGTCACCGCCAAAAGCGGCCTCTGCGGCACCGGCTACGATATCGGCGCCGCCGTCGGCGATTACGACAACGACGGCCACCCCGACCTCTTCGTCGCCGGCGTCCGCGCCTCCACCCTCTTCCACAACAACGGCGACGGAACATTCACCAAAGCCGCCATCCCCAACGTCGACGACTGGGCCATCGGCGGCGGCTTTTTCGACTACGACAACGACGGCGATCTCGACCTCTTCATCGTCCGCTACGTCCACTGGGACCCCGCCGCCGAGCCCTTCTGCGGCGACGCCACGCAGAACCTCCGCACCTACTGCCACCCCCAGTTCTACACCGGCCTGACGAATCTCCTCTACCGCAACGACAACGGCAAATTCACCGACGCGAGCGTCCAATCCGGCATCGCCAAACACACCGGCAAAGGCATGGCCGTAGCCTTCGGCGATGTCGACAACGACGGCCGACCCGACGCCTTCATCACCAACGACACTGTGCCCAACTTCCTCTTCCGCAACCGCGGCGACGGCACCTTCGAAGAAATCGGCGACCCCGCCGGCATCGCCTTCAACGACGACGGCCGCGCCCTCTCCTCCATGGGCGCCGACTTCCGCGATCTCGACAACGACGGCCGCGACGACCTCTTCCTCACCGCCCTCCACAACGAGACGTTCCCCTTCTACCGCAACCTCGGCCGCAACACCTTCCGCGACATGACGTACCCCTCGAAAATCGGCAAAGCCACCATGGCCTACAGCGGCTGGAGCTGCGGCATCTACGATTTCGATAACGACGGCTGGAAGGACATCTTCATCGCCGGCGGCGACGTCCAAACGAACACCGAAAAGTTCTCCAGCCGCGCGTCAAAACAGACGAACCTGATCCTCCACAACAACGCCGACGGAACCTTCGCCCCGCAACCAACCGGCACTCCCGCCTGGCACCGCGGCGCCGCCTTCGCCGACTTCAATCACGATGGCGCCATCGACGTTGCCGTCACCCGTCTCGGCGAATCGCCCCTCATCCACTGGGGCACAAGATCGGCCAACCACTGGATCGCCTTCCATCTCCAGGGAACCAAATCCAACCGCGATGCCGCCGGCGCCCGCATCACCATCGGCACGCAAACCAACCGCGTCTCCACCGCCGTAGGCTACGCCAGCGCAAGCGCCCGCACCGTCCACTTCGGCCTCGGCAAAACCGCCGTCGTGCCACTCGTCACCATCCATTGGCCCAGCGGCGCCACGCAGGAACTGAAGCAGATTCGCGCCGATCGTGTAGTGACCATTCGCGAGCCCTGATGGTATCGTCGGAGGTGACAGTGAACGCACTTCTGGCCATTCTCAACGTCTTTTTCAATCCGGCGGAAACCGTCCGCCGCATCAAGGGAAATAAAACGGCGTGGTTCCCGCCCATCCTCCTCGGCGGCCTCATCATGGCCGCGTATAACTACACCCTCCCACGCGCCACCATGCAGGCGCTCCGCAACGAACCGCCCGCCGGTTTCGACCAGGCCAAGCTCGATTCCCTCGTCAGCGCCATGGAAATGATGTCCCGCTTCTCCACCATCAGCGCCCCCATGATGTTCGCCCTCATGATCCTCGTCGGCGCCGGCCTCATCTTCGCGATGTGCATCCTGCTGCGCCTCAACGTCCGCTTCCCCGATCTCTACAACTTCATGGCCCATGTCGGCATGATCAACGCCGTCCAAACGCTCACCCACGTCTTCGTCCTGCGCAACATCGGCGCCGCCATCACCGTCAAACAGCTCACGCCCAACTTCGGCCTCGCCAGCTTTCTCCCGCCGGACGCCTCCAAACTCGCGCTCGGCTTCGTCGGCTTCTTCTCCGTCTTCTCCGTCTGGCACATCCTGATGCTCGTCATCGGCTTCGCCGCGCTCACCGGCTGCACCAAACGCCGCGCCTTCGTCGCCACCGCGCCCAGCTGGATCATCGGCATGCTCTACGAAATCGTTGTGACAATTTCGCGCTAAAGCCCCGCCGCAATCCGCGCCCGCAGCTCCCCCATCGCCTTCGTCTGCCGCAACCGCTCCGGCAACTGTTCCCACGCCGCCAGCGCCGCCTGAAACCCGGCCCGCGCCTGCGCCCCGCGCCCGGCCGCCAGCAGAATCTCCGCCCGCCGCGTCAATGCCGATTCCTTCCGCGGCGCCCCCGTCACCAGCCGCTCCTGACGCGCCAGCGCCGCCTCCCAGCGCCGCTGCTTCACCAGATACTCCACCGCCCACTGGTCCAACACCACCAACGGCCCCAGCCGCGCCACGCCCGCGTCAATCGCCGCAATCGCATCCCCGCCGCTCAATGCCAGCGCCTCCGCCTGCCCCAGAAAGTCCTCCGCCCCGGGCTCGCTCGAAAGCCGGATCACCATCGCCCAGTCCCCCGCCGCCCCAGCCTGCCCCATCCGCGCCCGAATCTCCGCCCGCAACCGGTAGCCCACCTCGGACGCCGTCCGCGCCTGCAAATACTCGGTCACCAGCTTCTCCGCCCGTGCCAATTTGCCTCGGTCGTTCGCCAGCCGCGCCAGCCCCAACACGGCATCGGCCGTCTTCCCGTCAATCGCCAGCGCCTGGTTGAAATCAGATGCCGCCGCCATCCACTCCTGGTGCATCCGGTGCAACTCGCCCCGCTTCACATACAGCGCCGGATTCCGCGGCGTCAGCGCAATCGATTTGCCCAGCGACTCAATCTGCTCGTGCAGCGCCCCATGCGCAAACGCCACACCGCAAGCCAGCACCAACCAGCGCCCCATCATGGCCGCGCAATCAGCTCCAGATCGAAGCTCAAATCCGAACTCGTCCCGGCGTTCTGGTGAATCTCCACCGCAATCACGTTCGCCCCGGCCACCAACCCCGCCACCGGCAACGTAGCCTGCACATAAGTCGTCGTCTCCTCCGCCCCGCTAATGGCGGTAGGCGCCAGCGTCGATGCCGAGATCACGCCCGCCGGCAAATTGTTGCGGTACACCTCAACGCCATTGATGTAGACCACCGCGCCGTCATCCCGCAGCAGGTTCATCAACAGCGAAGTGAACTGCGCTGGGTTTGTCACATTCACCGTCTTCCGGAAGTACGTCGTAATGTACTTCGCGTTCGCGTTCGGCCCGTACTGCAGCACCGTCGTCTCGTCCCCATCGCCATATCCCAACTGCCCCACCCCGCTCGCCCAGGCGCTATCGTTAAACGCCGCCCCGCGCCAAGCCGTTCCCTGGTCGCTCCCATTGTCCAGATACTTCCACGCCGAACCCTTCGCAACCAGCGTCACCGGCGGCGCCGCGTTCACCGTTATGTTGGCCACCGCCGAAGTCACAACGGCTCCAACGTTGTCGTACGCCTTCGCCGTGATTGCCGAAGCGCCCGTCGGCGCGTTCATCCAAAGGTAGGTGTAAGGAGCCGCCGCAACCGTTGCCAGCAGCGTCGTCCCGCGATAGAACTCCACTTTCTGAATCGTCCCGTCCGTGTCGGCCGCCGTCGCCGTCAACGTCACGTTCGCCGGCGCAATGAAGGTCTCCCCGTTCAGTGGCGAAACCAGCGCCACCGTCGGCAACGCATTCACCGCCGTCGTCGTATTCGCAATCAGCTCCAAATCAAAACTCAAATCGCTACTCGTGCCCAGGTTCTGATGCATCTCCACCGCAATCACGTTCGTCCCCGCCACCAGCAGCGAACTCGCTGCCGTGCCTGCAATATACGTGGTCGATTCCTCCGCGCCGCTAATCGCCACCGGCGCCAGCGTATTAAACGCAATCGCCCCCGCTGGCAAATTCGAGCGCATGATCTCCACGCCGTTCAGATACACAACCACCCCGTCATCCCGCAACAGATTCAGCGCCAAACTGGCCACCGTCGCCGGATTCGTCACCGTAAAGGCCCGCCGGAAATACGTGGTGATGTACTTGGCACTCGCGTTCGGTCCAAATGGCACCACCGTCGCCTCGTCCCCATCGCCGTACCCCAACTGCCCCGCCCCGCTCAACCACCCGGCGTCGCTGAATCCAACCGCCCGCCAACCCGTCCCCTGGTCACT
>CAMATG010000046.1 GCA_945860645.1 Candidatus Sulfopaludibacter sp. SbA3
GACGCCGAACGAGATTGCGCTGAATATTCTGCTGGCTTCGCTGACGATCGTGTTCCTGCTGGCGACGGTGACGTTGCGGCCGTTTTCGGAGTTCGCGGTGCGCGAGGCGGGGCGGGGGGAGCCGGTGTCGGTGACGGTGCTGGTGGCGCTGTTGGTTTGTCTGATTCCGACGACGATTGGGGCGTTGCTATCGGCGATTGGGATTGCGGGGATGGACCGGATGTTGCAGGCGAATGTGCTGGCGATGTCCGGGCGGGCGGTGGAGGCGGCGGGAGATGTGGACGTGTTGTTGTTGGATAAAACGGGGACGATTACGTTGGGGAACCGGCAGGCGACGGCGTTTTTGCCGGCACCGGGCGTGGGGGAGACGCACCTGGCGGAGGCGGCGCAGTTGGCGTCGCTGGCCGATGAGACGCCGGAGGGGCGGAGCGTGGTGGTGCTGGCGAAGGAGCGGTTTCAGATCCGTGAGCGGGAGGTGCACGGGGCGGTGTTTGTGCCGTTTACGGCGAGGACGCGAATGAGCGGTGTGGATGTGGACGGGCGGGTGATCCGGAAGGGCGCGGCCGATTCGGTGGCGGCGTATGTGGAGCAGTTGGGCGGGCGGTTTCCGACTTCGGTGCGGGAGATTGTCGACGCGGTTTCGCGGCAGGGGGCGACGCCGCTGGTGGTGGTGGAGGGGGCGGCTGTATTGGGCGTGATTCAGTTGAAGGACATTGTGAAGGGCGGGCTGAAGGAGCGGTTCGCGGAGCTGCGGCGGAGCGGGATCAAGACGATTATGATTACCGGCGATAATCCGCTGACGGCGGCGGCGATTGCGGCGGAGGCGGGGGTGGACGAATTCCTGGCCGAGGCGACGCCGGAGCGGAAATTGGAGTTGATCCGGGAGAAGCAGGCGGAGGGGCGGCTGGTGGCGATGACCGGGGACGGGACCAACGACGCGCCGGCGCTGGCGCAGGCCGATGTGGCGGTGGCGATGAATACGGGGACGCAGGCGGCGAAAGAGGCCGGCAATATGGTGGACCTGGATTCGAACCCGACGAAGCTGATTGAGATTGTGCAGATCGGCAAACAGATGCTGATGACGCGGGGGGCGTTGACGACGTTTTCGACAGCGAACGACGTGGCGAAGTATTTTGCGATTATTCCGGCGGCGTTCGCGGCTACGTATCCGGAGCTGGGCGCGCTGAATGTGATGCATTTGGCGACGCCGCAGAGCGCGATTCTGTCGGCCGTGATTTTCAACGCGCTGATTATTGTGGCGCTGATTCCGCTGGCGCTGCGCGGGATTGCCTATCGGCCGTTGCCGGCGGAGCAGCTGTTGCGGCGGCACTTGTTGCTATATGGCGTGGGCGGGGTACTGCTACCTTTTGTGGGCATCAAAGTAATTGATCTTTTGATTTCGTAAAGGAGTTCGTTATGTTTTTTACGCAACTACGACCGGCACTGCTGCACCTGACGCTGCTGACGGTGATTACTGGTTTGGTTTACCCGCTGGCGATTACGCTGGCTGGCGGGGTGGTGTTTCCGACGCAGGCGAAGGGGGATATGGATTTGATTGGGCGGGCGTTTGACGAGCCGCGGTACTTCTGGCCGCGTCCGAGCGCGACAGCGCCGGGGCCGTATAATTTGGCGTCGTCGTCGGGTTCGAATTTGGGGCCGTTGAGTCCGGAGTTGCAGAAGGCCGTGGCGGAGCGGCGGGCGCGGCTGGCCGGGGAGGCGCCGGTGGATTTGCTGACGGCGTCCGGCAGCGGGTTGGACCCGCACATATCGCCTGAGGCAGCGTACTTTCAGGCGGGGCGTGTGGCGGCGGCACGGGGGCTGGCGGAGGCCGATGTGCGGCGGTTGATCGCGGAGGTGGCCGAGGGGCGGCAGTGGGGATTTCTGGGGGAGCCGCGGGTAAACGTGGTTCACTTGAATCGAAGGCTTGATGGGCAACGATAGGGAGCAGCGACCGAATCCGGACGAGTTGCTGGCGCGCGTGCAGGCGGAGACGGCGAGGAGCACGCGCGGGCGGCTGAAGGTGTTTTTCGGCTCGTCGGCGGGGGTGGGGAAGACGTACGCGATGCTGCAGGCGGCGCGGGCGCAGCGGGACGCCGGGGTGGATGTCGTTGTTGGCTATGTGGAGACGCACGGGAGGGCGGAGACGGAGGCGCAGTTGGGGGGCCTGGAAGTATTGCCGCGGCTGGCCATTGGGTACAAGGGCGCGACGTTGCCGGAGTTCGATCTGGACGCGGCGCTGCGGCGACGGCCGGGGTTGTTGCTGGTGGACGAGTTGGCGCACACGAACGCACCGGGGAGCCGGCACGCCAAGCGCTGGCAGGACGTGCTGGAGCTTGTGGAGAGTGGGGTGGACGTTTACACGACGGTGAACGTGCAGCACCTGGAGAGTTTGAACGATGTGGTGGCGCAGATCACGGGCGTGATTGTGCGGGAGACGGTGCCGGATTCGGTGTTGGACCAGGCGGATGAGATTGAGCTGATCGACTTGCCGGCGGATGAGCTGTTGCGGCGGCTGGAGGATGGGAAGGTCTACATTGCCGACCAGGCGGCGCGGGCGGCGCGGAACTTCTTCCGGCCGGGGAACCTGATTGCGTTGCGGGAAATGGCACTGCGGCGGACGGCCGAGCGGGTGGACGCGCAGATGCGGGCGTACCGGCAGACGCACGCGATCGGGAACACGTGGCCGGTGGCGGAGCGGCTGTTGGTGTGTGTGGGACCGAGCCCGTTTTCGGCGCAGTTGGTGCGGGCGACGGCGCGGCTGGCGGGGCGGCTGGGGGCGGCGTGGACGGCGACGTTTGTGGAGACGCCGGAGTATGTGACTCTGCCGGAAGAGGGGCGGGCGCGGGTGGCCGGGGCGTTGCGGTTGGCTGAGCAATTGGGCGGGAACACGATTACGCTGACGGCGGCCGGGGTGAGCGCGGCGGTGCTGCACTACGCACGGAGCAGCAACGTGACGACGATTGTGACGGGGAAACCGGCGGGGGCGATGTGGCGGAGGTTGCTGTTCCCTTCGCTGGTGGACGATTTATTGCGGGAGAGCGGGGACATTGAGATTCACGCGTTGCGGCCGCCGCCGGAGACGCAGGGGGCGGCCGCGCCGCGCGTTTCGCAGCCGGTGGAGGCAAAAGACCAGCTGGCGGCGATGGTGGTGGTGGCTGTTTGTGTGGGGCTATCGCTGGCGTTGCGGGAGTGGCTGGCGCCGGCGAATCTGGTGATGATTTATCTGCTGGGCGTGGTGGCGGTCAGCATGTTCGCGCGGCGGCAAGTGGCGCTGTTGACGGCGGTGGTGAGCGTGGCGGCGTTCGACTTCTTCTGTGTGCCGCCGTACCTGACGTTTGCGGTTTCCGATTACCAGTATCTGGTGACGTTCGGGGCGATGCTGACGGTGGGGCTGACGATCAGCGGATTGACGGTGAAGCTGCGAGGGCAGGCGGCGCGCGCGATTGACCGGGAGACGCGGACGCAGGCGTTGTACCGGTTCACGCGGGAACTGGCGGCGGAGGGGGAGATCTTCGCGCTGGCGCGGAGGGCGACGGAGCTGTTGCATGAGGCGTTCCAGAGTCCGGCGATGATTGTGCTGGCGGAGCGGGGGCAGGTACATTTCCGCCGGCGGACGACGGACCAGGCGATTGCGCCGGCGACGGAGGAATCGATTGCGCAGTGGGCGTTTGACCACGGGCAGATGGCGGGGCGGGGAACCGATACGTTGTCCGGGGCGACGGCGCTGTATCTGCCGTTGCGGGGGCATGGGGTGATGGCGATTGTGGCGGGGCCGGAGCAGCAGGCGCAGTTGGAGTTGTTTGCCTATCAGACGGCGTTGGCGTTGGACCGGGTGCAGGCGGCGAAGGCGGCGCGGGAGTCGGAGGTGCGGATCAAGACCGAGGAGATGCGGAGCGGATTGTTGAGCGCTGTTTCGCACGATTTGCGGACGCCGTTGGCATCGATTACAGGGGCGGCGACGAGCCTGCTGGGGCAGGGGGAGAAGTTCAGCGCCGAGACGCGGCAGGAGTTGCTGGAGAGCATTGCGGATGAGGCGGAGCGGTTGGGGCGGCTGGTGAATAATTTGCTTGAGATGACGCGGCTGGATAGCGGGACGGCGCCGGTGGCGCGGGATTGGTATTCGGTGGAGGAGATCGTTGGGGCGACATTGCAGCGGTTGACGAAGATCCTGGCGAAGCATCCGGTGACGGCGCGGCTGCCGGAGGATTTGCCGCTGGTGTATGTGGACGAGGTGTTAATTGGGCAGGTGTTGGCGAACCTGTTGGAGAACGCGGCGAAGTACACCGCGGCTGGGACGGCGATTGAGATTGCGGCGATTGCCGAGGGGGACGCGGTGACGGTGGCGGTGAGTGACCGGGGGCCGGGTTTCGCGCCGGAGGATGTGGGGCGGGTGTTTGAGAAGTTCTATCGGGGGCGGGCGGACGGAGTGCGCGGGGTGGGGTTGGGACTGGCGATTGCGCACGCGATCGTGTCGGCGCATGGCGGTAGGATGGAAGCTGCGAACCGGCCGGAGGGCGGGGCGCAGATACGGTTTACACTGGCGGCATCGGTCGCCTCGGCGCCATGACAACGAATCCGGAAATTCTGCTGATTGAAGACGACGACCAGATTCGGCGGTTTTTGCGTCCGACGCTGGCGGCGGAGAATTACCGATTGCACGAAGCAGTGACGGCGGCCGAGGGGGTGGCGCAGGCGGCGGCGCGGCAGCCGGATCTGGTGTTGTTGGATTTGGGGTTGCCGGATAGGGATGGGTTGACTGTTATTGGTGAGATTCGGGCGTGGAGCGCGATGCCGATTCTGGTAATTTCGGCGCGGGGGCAGGAGCGGGATAAGATTGCGGCGCTGGACGCGGGAGCGGATGACTACATCGCCAAACCGTTTGCGACGGGGGAGCTGTTGGCGCGGATTCGAGCGGCGCTGCGGCGATCGGCGCGGGTGGGGGCGCAGGTATCAACGGTGTTCCGGGCGGGGCCGATCGAGGTAGATTTTGAGAAGCGGCTGGTGACTGTGAATGGCGTTGAGACGCACCTGACGCCGATTGAGTTCAAGCTGCTGCAAACGGTGGTTCGCTATGCGGGGCGGGTGGTGACGCAGCGGCAGTTGTTGAATGAAGTGTGGGGGCCGAACCACGTGGAGCAGTCCCAGTATCTGCGAGTGTATATGGGGCAACTGCGGCGGAAGTTGGAGGCCGACCCGGCGCGGCCGCAATATCTGCGGACCGAGCCGGGTGTGGGTTACCGGTTTGTGGCGGAGTGATTAGGGCTTGGTGGCGCGCTTCTGGTACTTGAAGCTCTTCCAATCTGTCGCGGCGATGCCGTTCAGGTCCCACACTATTTTGCCGGCGCGGAGCGTGAGTTCGGCGGTGAGCTTCTTGCTGCCGGTGAGGGAGGCGCCGGCGGAGTCGATGAAGCCGAATTTGCCCTGTTCGAGTTTGAGGACGGCGATGTCGGCTTCGGCGCCTTCGTCGAGGTTGCCGAGTTCGGGGTGTTTGATTTGTTTGGCCGGGTTCCAGGTGCTCATCTTGATGACCTCTTCGAGCGGGGCACCGAGGTTGAGGATCTTCGACATGACGTTGGCCATGTCCTTCATGCCGGCGTTCATGGAGCCGGTGTGGAGGTCGGTGGAGATGGAATCGGGCCAGAAGCCTTGTTTGGTGATGGGTTCGGCGATGTTCCAGTAGAAGCTGCCACCGCCGTGGCCGACGTCGAAGATGACGCCGCGTTTGCGGCCGGTGACGAAGGCGGCGTTGACCTTGCCGTCTTCGCCAAGTTCACCGCGGTGGCCGGAGAAGCAGTGGGTGTAGATGTCGCCGGCGCGCATCTTATCGCCGAGTAGGGTGCGGAGGTTGCGGTTGAGTGTGAGGTAGCCGAAGTCGACCATGATGGGCATGTCGACGGCTTTGGCGGCGGCGAGGGCGCCGTCGACCGAGGGCCAGCCTTCGCCGGCGTAGTGGGCGGTTTTGAAACCGACGACGACGTCCTTGTGTTTGCGGGCGATGGCGGCGGCCTGGGCGGATTGCATTTCGGCGTTGTCGTCTTCGCCGGAGGGGCTCATGCCATTGCCGACGATGTTGACGAAGGCGAAGACGCGGGTTTGGGCGCGGTCGATGACGCGCTGGCGGAAGTCTTCGAAGTTGCGCCAACCGGAGGAGCCGGCGTCGACCAGAGTGGTGACGCCGGTGCGGAAGCTGAAGCCATCGGGGTAGACGGAGGAGTCGCCGGTGAGGGCTTTGACGCCGGTGCCGGCGTAGACGTGGGCGTGGATATCGATGAGGCCGGGGACGACGTAGAGGCCGGTGGCATTGGCGACGCGGGTGGCTTGGGAGGCGGGGATGTCGGGGGCGACTTTGGCGATGCGGGTGCCTTGGATGGCGACATCGAGTTTGGCGGAGCGGCCGTTCTTGGGGTCGATGACGTGGCCGCCCTTGATGAGGAGTGTGTAGGGGGTCTGGGCGGAGAGGAAGGTGGCGGAGAGGAGGAGGAATACAAAACGCATGGGGGAGATTATATCTCGTTCATTTTTCGGGGCTAAGGTAAATCGCGGTTGAAGCCGATACATAGCGAGAGGCTTGGTTTGTTCTGTAGACGGGACATCTTCGGTCAATTGGCGCTGACCTTCCTGTTGTTGGGCGGGATACCGGCGTATGCTGGAACGGAGCCGATTGTGGAGATCCGGCCGCGGGTGATTGAGGCGCCGGTGCCGTGTGAGGTGGAGGGCGTGGTGGCGAACCCGGCGAGTGCGTCGGGGGAAAGCCAGGCCGGATTTTACCTGGAAGACGACACGGGCGGGATACTGGTTTGGACGGACGAGAAGGCGGCGATGGGGGACCGGGTTGTAGCGCAGGGGCGCTGCTATCTGGCGGATTCGACGCGACTTGAGATGTCAGCCGGGCGAGTGGATATTCGGGCGGGCGAACCCGTGGTGCTGAAGCCGCGGCGGCTGTTTCCGGAAGAGGCGCGGAAGGCGGATTGGCAGAACACGCTGGCGGAAGTGGATGGGGTTGTGAGCGAGGTGGTCCGGCACGAGGACGAGGAGTTTATCTGGCTGCGTGGACCCGTTCCCTTCCGGGCGGCTTATCGGACGGCGTTCCGGGGGAAATCGGTGAGCCATTTGGAGCCGGGAATGCGGGTGATTTTACGCGGAATCCTGCTGCCGGTGGCGGACTCGACGGAGACGCCGCGCCCGCACGAACTGGTACTGCGTTCGGACGACGATCTGGTTCCGGTGGATGCGCCTTCGGGCGGGAGCCGTCAGATCATCTACCTGTTTCTGTCTCTGGCGGTACTGGCTGGATTCTGGATTGTGAGTTTGCGGAAGGCAGTGCAGGACCGGACGATGGCGCTGAAGGAGGCGTTGCGGCGGGCGGAGGAGAGTTCGCGGATGAAGTCGAGCTTTGTGGCGAACATGAGTCATGAGATCCGGACGCCGTTGAACGCGATTATTGGCTTTTCCGATCTGCTGCTGGATGGGGCGCAGGGGGAAGAAAAGCGGTTGTTGGACACGATCCGGGTTAGCGCGAACTCGCTGCTGGGCGTGATTAACGACGTTCTGGATTTTTCGAAGATCGAAAGCGGAAAGCTGGACATGCTGTTGGAGCCGGCGTCTCCGCTGGCGGTCGTGGAGCAGGCCTTGGATATCGTGGCTCCGGCGGCGGCGGCGAAGGGTCTGGACATCGGATATCTGGTGGAGACGGAGCTTCCCGCGCTGGTGTTGACGGATGCCTCCCGGTTGCGCCAGGTGCTGATCAATTTATTGAGCAACGCGGTGAAGTTCACCGATAAGGGCCATGTAGGGGTTGTTGTTCGGGCGGAGCCGGTGGAGCCCGGCCAAGTCCGGCTGTCGTTTTCGGTTCGGGATACGGGGATCGGTATTCCCGGGGACCAGCTGGCGAAATTGTTCCAACCCTTTCAGCAGTTGGACAGTTCGGCACGGCGGCGGCACGGCGGGACCGGGTTGGGATTGGTGATCAGCCGACATCTCATCCGGATGTTGAGCGGGGATCTGGTTGTCGGATCGACGCCGGGGACGGGGTCGGTGTTTACGGCATCGATGTTGTGTGCGATCGTGCCCGGAGCCGGGGCCAAATGGGAGTTGCCGGCAGGAGCCACGTTCGCGGTGACGATTGACCGTGCGTGGACACGGGGCATTGTGGAATCGCTATTGCGAGAGGCTGGCGCGACGATGGCCGCGCCGGAGTTGGCGACGATTCGGATCGCGGATCGGCCTGCCGCGGCGGGGGAGGCGCGGGCGGGGCAGCGGTGGATTGAACTATCGCCCCAGTTGCGGCCCCAAGCGGTTCGGAGGGGGGAGGTGGTCGTGTCGATCCCGCTGAAGCCAGCCGTGCTTTTCGAGATGATCCGGGCGACGCCTGATTTGGTGCCGGCAGTACCGGTTGCCCCGGCAGTCCGGCCAGCGTCTCAACTGCGGATCCTGGTTGCCGATGACAACGCAGTGAACGTGAAAGTCGTGACGAGTCTGCTGTCGCGGCTGGGGCATTCCTCGGAGGTGGCGACGAACGGCAAGGAGGTGCTGGCGGCGATGGACAAGAAGCCGTTTGACCTTGTTTTTCTGGATATTCAGATGCCGGAGATGGACGGGTTGGAGGCGGCGCGGCGAATCCGCGGTCAGCAGCATCTGCGCGAGCGGCCGTGGTTGGTGGCGCTCACGGCAAATGCGATGCACTCTGATCGGGAAGACTGTATTGCGGCCGGGATGAATGACCACGTGCCGAAGCCGATCGGGCTGAAGCAGTTGGCGGCGGCGTTGGAGCGGGCCGAAGCAGGCCTGCAGGACGCGAACGGGCCTGGCGATAGCGAGACCAAGCAGGAAAAGGCGCACGGCGCCAGCGCGGGCGGGAGTTAGGCGCCCTTGCGCTTGGCGGCGAACTTTTCGCGGAACTTCTTCACTTTTGGGGCGACGACGAACTGGCAGTAGCCCTGATTCGGGTTTGTGCGGTGGTAATTCTGGTGGTAGGCCTCGGCGGGCCAGAAATGCTCGACGGGACGGAGTTCGGTGACAATGCGATCGGAGTAGATGCCCAGCATCTCCAGGTCGCGCATGACTTCGGCGGCGAGCTGTTTCTGTTCTTCGGAGTTGTAGAAGACGGCGGAGCGGTACTGGGGCCCTTCGTCATTGCCCTGCCGGTCGCGCGTGGTGGGGTCGTGAACCGTAAAGAAGACGGCGAGAATCTCGCGCAGAGAACTCTGTTCGGGATCGAAAGAAATCTGGACGACCTCCACGTGGCCGGTGCCGCCGAGACAGACTTCCTGGTAGGTGGGATTCTCGACATGGCCTCCCATGTAGCCCGAAACGATCTTCTCAACGCCGGTCATTTCCTGATAGACCGCTTCGATACACCAGAAGCAACCGCCGCCAAGCGTAATCTGTTCCATGTCTTCAGTGTCCCAATTCATATCCCCCCAATGCACTTGAAATATTCCCTTGGTATTCTTTGGGCATGGATCGTCGCTTTGGAATCACCCTATTGCTGTCTTGTGGCCTTTTATTGGGTCAGGAGTTCCGTGCCAATATATCCGGCACCGTAACTGACCCGTCTGGCGCGCCCATCGGTGGCGCAAAAGTCGAAGTGACCAGCGCGGAGCGCCAGGTTCGCTATGACGCCGTGTCAAACGACGTCGGAATTTATCTGATCCGGTTTCTGCCGCCGGGGACCTATACGTTGTCCGTGCAAAAGGACGGGTTCAAGCGGGCGCAGAGAAGCAGTCTGGTGGCGCAAGGCGCCGACCGGTTGAGCGTGGACATCCGCATGGAAGTGGGCGGGGTGACGGAGAGCGTGACGGTGACGGGCGAGACGCCGCTGCTGGCGACGGAAACGGCGTCGCGCAGTGTGACGCTGGAGCAGAAGTATGTGGACGATCTGCCGACCTCGGGGCGCAACGTCTATCAATTGCTGTATTCGCAGCCTGGTGTGATCAAAAACAGCCGTTATTGGGGCTCCTTTGAGCTGTATGCGTTTGGCAATATCAACGGCGTGATGATCAACGGCGGCCGCAGCGGGGAGAACGAGACGCTGATCGACGGTGTGTCGTCGGTGCGCGGATCGCGCAGCGCGTCGTTTGCGCCGGCGTTAAACGCGATTCAGGAAGTTTCCATTCAGACCAACTCTTATGACGCCTCGTACGGGCGGTTTGGCGGCGGTGTGACAAGCATCGTGTTGCGCACGGGAACGAACCAGTTGCACGGCCAGCTGTATGAGTTTTTCAAGAATGACAACTTGAACGCCAACGGCTATTCGCGGAATTCGGTTGGCGTGAAGCAGCCGGAGTACAAGAACAACACGTTTGGTTTCACCGTGGACGGACCGATTGTGATTCCGAAACTGCTGAACGGGAAGAACAAGCTGTTCTGGATGCTGTCTTTGGAATCGTTGAATGAACGAAATCCGCAGGTCCAGTTGTGGACGGTGCCGACGGCGCTGGAACGGCGTGGCGACTATTCGCAGGTGATCGACAATCAGCGCCGGCCGATTACGATTTATGATCCGCTGACGACGCGTGCCAATCCGAACGGGGCTGGCTTCATCCGGACGCCATTTGCGGGGAACGTAATTCCGGGTGGGCGTGTGAACCCGGTGGCGGCGAAACTGATGGAGTTCTATCCGGCGGCGAACCGCGTGAGTGAGAGCCTGGACGGGTTGAACAACTACCTGTTTGTGAACAGTTCGCGGAACAGCTACAACCAGTGGCTGGGCAAGCTGGATTGGGCGATTACGGACCGCCACCGCGTGAGCGGCCGCTACGGCGAGACGCCGTGGTCGAACTTTGCCCGGGTGCAATGGGGGACGAACGCGGCGGAACCGTCGAGCGAGTATCCTTCGACGCGCATTTCGCGCAACTGGGGCGCGGACTGGACCTACACGTTTTCGCCGTCGACGGTGATCAACGTCCGGGGCGGGTTGGCGCGTTACGAAGGGTTCAGCGGGAACACATTTGGCAAGGACTACGATCCTCGGCAGTTGGGCTTCCCGGATCGGCTGGTTTCGCAGTTTGAGAGCCTGCAGTTTCCGCGGTTCAACTTTGGCGGGAACAACATCTCGCCGCTGGGCGCGGCGCAGACGAGCGGCTATGAAACGAGCGACTCCTATTCGTTGCAGCCGAACGTGCAGAGCATCCGTGGACGGCACTCGTTGAAGTACGGGGCCGAATTCCGGCGGTACAACCAGAACAACATTCGTCCGGCTTCGGCGAGCGGTAACTATACGTTTAACCGCAACTGGACGCAGGCGAACCCGCAGCAGGCCGATGCGCTGTCGGGGTCGTTCCTGGCGACATTCCTGCTGGGATACCCATCGAGCGGTTTCGTGGATCGCAACATGAATCCGGCCTACCGGAATCCGTACACGACGCTTTTCTTCCAGGACGACTGGAAGATTTCGAAGACCGTGACCATCAACATGGGCCTACGCTGGGACTACGAGGGACCCGCGGTGGAGCGCTACAACCGGCAGGTTCGCGGGTTTGCGTTCGATCAGGCGAGTCCGATCGCGTCGCGCGTGCAGGGGCTTTCGCTGAAGGGCGGATTGTTGTACGCCGGGAGCGACGGGGCGAACCGGGAGGCGTTCAATCGCGATTGGAACAACGTGCAGCCGCGTATTGGTGTGGCCTGGCAGCCGGCGCAGAAGTGGGTTGTTCGCGGTGGGTACGGCCTGTATTATCTGGGGCAGAACGCCGTGGGCGCCGAGACCGGATTCAGCCGCCAGACAGCGATGGTTGTTTCGACTGACAACAACCTGACCCCGGCGGCGTCGCTGTCCGACCCGTTCCCGACGAGCCTGTTCCCGACCGGGTTGCTGCAGCCGATCGGCTCCTCCCAGGGTTTGGCCACGAATCTGGGCCTGGCCGTTGGCGCGCAATTGTTGGATCGTCCGATTCCGAAATCGCACCAGTTCTCGTTCGGCCTTCAGCGGACGCTGGGCCAGACGTTGCTGTTGGACGCTTCGTACGTAGGCAATCTGACGCGGGATCTTCCACTCGGCGCCGGCTTGAATTTCCTGCCCACCGAAACGCTGAATTCGATTCCGCTGGCCACGCGGCAGACCTACTTCAATCAGCAGGTGCCGAACCCGATGGCGGGCCTGCTGCCCGGATCGGCGTTCAACGGCGCCACGGTCCCTCGGCAGCAGTTGCTGTTCGCCTATCCGCAGTATTCGCAGGTGACGATTAACAACATCGCCGCCGGCGGGCAGACCTACCATTCGCTGCAGGTGAAGGCGACGCGGCGTTTCCAGAACGGCCTGGCGATGCAGGGAAGCTACACCTGGGGCAAGACGTTGGAGCGCGTGACGCTGTTGAATGCGCAGAACGCCAACCTGAGCAATCTGCGTTCGACGCGCGGCGAGCAGCGCTTGAATGAGTACGATATTCCGCACACGATCAGCATGGTGGGTTCGTACGAACTGCCGTTTGGCAAGGGCCGCAAGTTCCTGAGCGGGATGGGCGGCTGGGGCGACGCCATCTTTGGCGGCTGGAACATCAGCGGACAGTACATGCGCCGCGGCGGGCAGCCGTTGGAGTTCCCGAACGCCGCGCCCACATCGGGGAAGAGCGCGAAGCTGACGTCGCAGCAGCGCGACGAACTGGCGCGCAAGGCGGGGCGGAGCGAGTTCAATCCGTTCTTCGACAAGTACTTCGACACGTCGATTTTCCCGACGACGGCGCAGGCGCCCTTCACTCTGCGCGACTTCCCGACGCGCTTCCCGGACGTCCGAAGCCCGGTATTGACGAGCACGGAAGCGTCGGCGTACAAGAACTTCACGTTGAAGGAGCGACTTAAGTTGCAACTGCGGGCCGATTTCCAGAACGTGTTTGATCAGGCCTATTTCGGACGTCTGGTGGCGACGAGCGTGCAGGATTCGCGATTTGGACAGTTGAATCCCGAGCAGGATAATCAGCCGCGTGTCGTCGTGTTGGTTTTGAAAGTGCTTTTTTAGATGACAGACGCAGAGATTTTCAGCCGTTTTCAGCAGTTTTTGATGCAGACGGAAAGCGAACATGAATTGGGCGCGCCGGCGTTCGGGACCGAGTTGAACTCGGTTCCGGCCCCGCTGCGCGCCTTTTATAAACAGACGAACGGCGCGTCGTTGTTCGATGGCGACTTGCTGTTTTTTGCCGCCGGCGGACCGCCGGATGAAGACGGGACGGTGCAGCACGCCAGCCGTCTGGCGCGGGAGGCCGAGTGGCCGATTCCGCAGGAAGTCGTGCTGTTTGGCCGGGACACGGGCGGGGAAGTTCTGGGCGTGTGGACGGGGCCTCGGGATGCGGCGAAGTTCCCATCGCCAATTGTGTTGACGGGCCTGTTGTTCCAGCCAGCGGCGCATGCGCTGCTGGCAACGTCGTTTGAACGGTATTTATTGACGACGACGGTGTGGCACTGCTTTGGGACGGAGCTGGCGGAGACGGCCTTCGCCGCTTTTCAGGTGCCGCGGGCTTTACAGGTGGACGAGTTGGAAGACCTGGATGCGGACGAGTGGTTTGCCTGGGCCGATCCGGCATTGCCGGCGTTGCCGGGAGATCCGTATCAGGAACCGTTGACGGGCGCGCAGATCAAGACGCTTCTGGCTGGCTGATCGACCGTCCCTGGACGAAGGATAGGACCGTGGCGACGGACTCATCGAGTTGGGCGTCGCCACGGATGATCAGATCGGCATGGCGGCGGGTGGGCCAGATGTATTGTTCGGCCATGGGGCGGACGGTGGTGAAGTACTGGTGTTCGACGGACTCCGGGGTGCGGCCGCGTTCGCGGACGTCGCGGGCGAGGCGGCGGGCGTAGCAGGTTTCGTCTTCCAGATCGACATAGATGCTGGCGTGGAGCAGGTGGCGGAGGTCGTTCCAGTAGAGGGTGAACAAGCCCTCCACGATGACGATTTCGCCGGGCTGAATGTGCTGCGTGCCGGGGACGCGGGTGTGGCAGGAGAAGTCGTAGTGCGGCACGTCGATGGCCTGGCCGCCGGCGAGGGCGGTGCATTGGGCGAGAAGGAGAGCGTCGTCGAGTGAGGCCGGCTCGTCGAAATTGGTTTCGGCGCGGACTTCGAGGGGAAGGTGGGTGAGGTCCCGATAGTAGCTATCGAGGGAGACGACGGGGGCTCCGGTGGCGTGGGAGAGCCGGCGGGAGAGTTCGCTCTTGCCCGAACCGGAAGACCCGGCGATGCCGATGATGCGAGTCGACATGGTTTACTTGGCCTGCGGCAGGATGCCGATGCCCTTGGCGGAGTACCATTTCCAGAGTCTGACCTGGAAACGGCCGGCGTGGATGGCGGGATCGGAGTCGCACCACTGGCGGGCCTCTTCGATGCTGGCGGTGTTGAGTACAAAGATGCCGGCGGCGTCCCCGGCATCGGCGAGCGGGCCGGCGAGGATGATTTTCCCTTCCTTAGCTAGCTTGCCGATGTTGTCCATGTGGCCTTTGAGAAGTTCTTTGGCTTCCGGGGTGACCTCTTTGGTCCATTTCGGGCCCTTCTCGAGGATGGCCATGACGTAGAAGCGCATGGGGACGTCCTGAGCGAAGGCGGGCAGGGCAAGAATGAACAGAAGGAGGAGCCGCATATCGGGGTCAGTATAGCGATTTTTTGATGCAAGGTTTGCGGATTCTGACCGATATGGTTTAAAGTTGCATCTGAGATACAGCATTAAATCTCTGGAGAAGAAGAATGAGTTCCCTGTACGAACAGTTGGGCGGACAACCCGCCGTTGACGCCGCGGTAGACATTTTCTACCGGAAGGTTTTGAGCGATGACCGCATCAGCGACTTTTTCGAGGGCGTTGATATGGATCGGCAGATTGGCAAGCAGAAGGCCTTTCTGACGATGGCCTTTGGCGGGCCGCATAATTACACGGGCCAGGACATGCGGAACGGGCATGCGCACCTGGTGGCGCGTGGGCTGAATGATAGCCATTTCGACGCGGTGGCGGAGAACTTGAGCGCGACTTTGCAGGAGTTGGGCGTGACGCAGGACTTGATTGATCAAGTGATGGCGATTGCCGGATCGACGCGGAACGACGTTCTGGGGCGGTAGCTGGTTATGGCGGTATTGACGTATGGGGGGGCCGCCTATGAGGCGGCCCCAGGCGAGACGGTGCTGGAGGCGCTGCTGCGGCAGGGCGTGGAGGTGGCGAATTCGTGCCGGGCGGGGGCGTGCCAGTCGTGCCTATTGCGGGCGGCGTGCGGGACGGTGCCGCCGGTGGCGCAGAAGGGGTTGAAGGCGACGCTGGTGGAGCAGGGGTACTTTCTTTCGTGCGTCTGCCGGGTGGAAAGTGACCTGGCGTTGGAGCCGGCTGGAGGGCTGGAGATGCAGGGGCGGATTGTTGGACTGGAGCGTTTGACGGAGACGGTTTTGCGGGTGCAACTGGAGACGGCGGCGCCGTTGGAATACCGGGCGGGGCAATACGTTACGCTGTGCCGGGAGGACGGGTTGGCGCGGAGCTATTCGCTGGCGAGTTTGCCGGGGGATGGGACGCTGGAGTTGCATGTTCGGCGGGCGCCGCAGGGGCGGATGAGCGGTTGGCTGTTTGATGAAGCGCGGGCGGATGATGCGGTCCATTTGCGCGGGCCGGCGGGGGACTGTTTCTACGTCGGCGGGGCGGCAGAGCAGCCGCTGTTGCTGGCAGGCACGGGAACGGGGTTGGCGCCGCTGGTAGGGATTTGCCGGGATGCGATCGCCCAGGAGCATTCGGGGCCGATCCGATTGTTCCATGGGGCTGTGCGGCCGGCGGGGCTGTACTTGCGGGAGGAGTTGGCGGCGTTGGCGCGGGAGACTGCGAACTTCACATATACGCCGGTGGTGTTGGAGGGAGGGGAAGGCGAAGGGATCGCGACGGGTGCGTTGGACAAGGTGATTGCCGGCGCGCATCCGAAACTGGGCGGGTGGCGCGGGTTCATTTGCGGGGATCCGGGGACGGTGGGGGTGTTGCGAAAGAAGTTGTTCCTGGCTGGAATGGCGAGCCGGGAGATCTTTGCCGACGCCTTTGTGGAGGCGCCGCGATGATAATGGGATTGTATGCAACTGACCCTACATACGGACTACGCGTTGCGAGTGTTGCTGTATCTGGCCCATTTCCCGGAACGCCGGGTGGGGACGCAGGAGATCAGCATGGCGTACGGGAT
>CAMATG010000047.1 GCA_945860645.1 Candidatus Sulfopaludibacter sp. SbA3
ATTGTAGCGGCCTACACGCGGGCGCTGCGGACCGTGGCGGCGGCGATGACGGCGGCGGATCCGCAGGAGTATTTGGAAGTGCCGCGCATCCCGGTGGAGCGCCGGACCGTGGTGCCATCGGAGAAACAGTTATGAGCGACCGGACGTTACTGCTGCGAGAGATTCGCGAAGGCCGCACGTATCTGGAGAGCCTGCCGGAGACGGTGAATATTGAGTTCACCGGGCAATGCCATGTGAACCCGCCTTGTACGTATTGCGTGGGCAAGAATGCACCGGGCTACGTGGCGCCCGGGCACATCAGCGACGACCTGCTGAACCAGTATTGGCCCTATCTGCTGCAGGCGCGCCGGGTGAACGATTGCACCTATGGCGAGTTCCAACTCTACCCCGGGCATGAGGCCGTGGTGCAGCGGCTATCCGACGCGGGCGTACAGTTCGGGTTCACGACGACCGAGCAACTGTTGACGGAGAAGCGGTCGCGGTTTTTGATCGCGCATGCCGATAAGTTGGAGTTCGCGGTGAGCCTGAACGCGGCCACCGAGGCCACGTATTTTCAGTATCAGGGCAAGGGCTTCGATGTCGCGATTCGCAACCTGCGGCGGTTCGCGGCGCTGCATGCCGAGTTGCGGCCGGGCAAGGCGCTGCCGTTCGCGCTGAGCTATATCGTCATGCGCGGGAACCGGCACGAGGTGCTGGATTTTCTGCGGTTGGCGCAATCGATGGGCGTGGACCGGATCATCCTGCGCCACCTGTTCGATATGCACGCGGGGGCGTTTGAGGCGAGTTCGTTCGGGTACCACTTTCGGTATGAGGACGAGCGGCTGGGGTATGCGGATTATCTGGACAGCCGGCGGGAAATTGAAGACCGGGACGAGTTCCGCGGATTGAACATCAGCTACGAGTGGAAGCCGGAGGAGTCGTTTATCCGGGAGCAGGCCGAGGACGGCATCGACATCCCTTGTTTGTTTCCGTGGAAATTTCTTTGCGTGCGGCCGCCGCACGATATCTACACGCCGTGTTGTTTTTTGAAGAAGTCCATTGCGCCGTCATCGGAGCACCGGATTGAAGATGTTTGGAACGGCGAAATCATCGCGGGAATGCGGACGGAACTGGCGGCGGGCAAGGTGCCGCATTTCTGCCGCACCCACGGGGACGCGTGCCCGCTGGTGCTGGAATCACATCGGCCGGCGGCGCCGCTGGTGCAGATCGCGCTATGACGTCGGGAAGTCGCGCGGGATCAGTTCGGCGGCTTTGAGTTCGGCCCAGACGGGCGCGGGCACATGGGCTTCGCGGACCAGTTGGAGCGTTTCCGCCAGGCGCTCCGGGGTTTTGGTGGCGGTGACGATCTGCGTGACCGATTTGGGGAAGTGCACGACGAGCAGGCCGGCGACGGCGGCGGCCAGATGGATGAGCGGCGTGGCGCCGCAGATGCGGAAGAACTTCGACATGAGCGCGCGTTCGGCGTCGTTGGCGAATTCGTAATTGTAGAGGAACGGGGGCGCGGTGGCCGGGTCCTCGGTCAGCGTGAAGGCCTGGCCGTAGTTGATGCCCATGAGGGTGACTTCGAACTTCTGGGCGTGGCTGGTTTCGATAACCTTCATCAGCGGCCCGAGAATGGCGGGGCAAAAGGTGATGCCGGCGTAGTCGAGCGTGCCGGGTTCTTCGGCGACGAAACGGTCGACGAAATCGGGTTCCTTGATGCCGAGGCCGATGCGCTCGACGAAGCCGGCGGCTTTGGCCTTTTTCAGGAAGGCGACGGCGGGACGAATGTCAGTGTCCCAGTTCATGCCGACCTGTTTGGCCATGTCCGGCGGATCGTGGAGGGCGACGCCCCAGAGGTTTTTGCCGCCGAATTCAATGCGTTCGCGGCAGATCTGCTGTTCGACGCCTTTGGGCGAGGAGTCCCATTTGTCGGTGAGGCCGTGGTAGCGCTCAGGGATGCTGGGGAGCAGGACGTCGGGCTGGTGCTCCTTAGCGTTGTCTACCTGGAGGCCGAGGTAGCGGAGGCACTTGGTTTGCAGGCGGATCTCATTCGGGTCGACGTTCAAGGCTTCCAAGGCTTTGCCGAGTTGGAGTGTGGCGCGGTAGAGGACGGCGGAATCGAAGGTGCGGATGCCTTGTTCGAGGGCCGTACGGACCATGGGCACGACGTGTTTCTGGACGTCGACGTAGCCGCCGCCGGGCGCGGGGCCGAATCCGAAACGGTGGCAGCCAAAGACAAATTTATCGGCGGAGATATCGCGAATGGCAGGCATGAATTAGTTAGGATATCAGGCGATGGCGTGACCCCGAAATGCGGGGCGATGCGCATTGGGGGGTATGCGTATCCTTCGCCTTCTTTTGCCTTTTGTTTTCGCGTTGCCCGGTTGGGGCGGCGTGGTTGCCTATTCGGACTATGCCACCTGGGCCGCCGCGGCGGGCGGCTCGATTCAAGCGGTGACGTTCAGTAATGCGCTGCCGTCGGGGCCTTATAGCTCCGGGGTGACGGTGGACGGCGTGTTCTTCGAAGGGCTGAGCGCGGGGGCGTGGGCGCGCTGGGCGCGACGGACGGGTACATTCGCGCTTCAGTGGGCGCGCCGGTTTATGCGATCGCCTTTGATGCGGGTGTCTACAACTCCGATGGCGACATTCCTGTTTTTCGATTTCCCAACGGCGATCAGTACACGGCCGCCAATCTGCTGGCGTCGCCGACCTTTTTCGGATTCATCACGGACACGCCGTTCACCTATGCGGACTATCACATCTCCGTTGGCACGAGCGGCGGCGACGCCACAGTGCTGGACACCGTGTATGTGCCCACGCCCGAGCCGGGGACGTACGCGCTAATGGCGGCCGGACTCTTCGCGCTGGCGCTGAAGAAGGCCGTAAAATAGGGTTTGCGCTCATTCGCCCTACGCATTCACCGGTACGAACTGGACGTGCTAACGCCGGTCTATTTTCCGCCGTTGCAGGCGGAGAATGTGATTCGCGGCGCGGTGGGGTTGTTGTTGCCGCGGGTGTGCGCGGATGCGGCGGCAATGCTGCACCCGCGGTGGGCGGGCGCGCCATCGGGCTATGCGACGCCGCCGAAGCCATTCGCCATTCGCGCCTATCCGCTGGATGGACGGCGGCTGTTGCCGGGAGAGCGATTTTCATTTGAGGTGATGCAGTTCGCGTTGGGGCTACCGGTGGGGGAGGCGTTTGCGGGGATTTGTGAACTGTTAGAGGCGGAGGGAATTGGACCGGGGCGAGGGAAGGCGCGGTTGGCGCGGGTGGAGTCGACGGATAGAGAGTTTTCGTTGGAAACGGGGGACGCGGTGGCGGGGGTTGTCATCGACTGGCTGAGCCCGACGGGCGTGGATATCGCCGCGGGCGCGTTCCTGGCGCGGTTGCACGATCGGATCAACGCACTGCGAAGTTGTTACGGCGGAGAGCCGCCGCTGGCGCCGTTGGCACGCGCAGAGGTGACGGTGATTCGGGACGGGACGCGGATCGTGGAGCGGCAGCGGACCAGCACACGGACGGGCCAGAGCTATGGCACCGGAGGGCGCATGGGGCCGGTGGAATATGCGGGCGAATTGACGGCGGTGATGCCATTTCTGCTGCTCGGGGAGCAGACGGGGCTGGGCGGGGGATGGTACAAGATCGGGAAAGTGATAAATTGGTGAGCCATGATCTCCCGACGCCTTTTCCTATCGACGCTGCCCGTCGCCGCCGCACAAATTGGCAAAGTAAAAATCAAAGATGTGCAGGTGATGATGATACAGGGGGGCCGTACCTACACGCTCATCAAGATCACGGCGGATAACGGCGTCTACGGCATCGGCGAGGCGTATGGTTCGCCGGGCGTGGGCGTGAAGGAGCAGGTGCTGGCGCTGCGGTCGTGGCTGATCGGCAAGGATCCGCTGCAAATCGATACCATCTACACGAACCTGGGGGCGGGCGGGAACAGCCTTTCGGGGAACCGGACGGATGGTTCGGCGCACAATCTGATGCGCGCGGCGAGCGGGATTGAGATGACGCTGTGGGATCTGGCCGGGAAGATTCTGGGCGTACCGAGTTCGTCGCTGTTGGGCGGGCGGTTCCGGGATAAGGTGCGGGTGTATGATCACTCGGCGCCGAAGAACATGCTGGACAAGGCCTCCTGCCGCGAGTGGGCCGCGCAGGTGAAGGCGGACCCGGCCGGGTTCACGTGCCACAAGTTCGGGTTCCCGCGGACGAATGCGCGGACGGATGTCGCCAAGGATCCGAGCAACCGGATACTTACAACGAAAGAGTTGCTCCAAGTTAGACAGGGATTTGAGAACTGTCGGGAGGCAATTGGCTTCGATCACGATATCATCGTGCACTGCCACTGGGAGTACGACGTGCGCACGGCGATTCAGATTGCTGACGCGGTGGAGGGCATGAAGCCGCTGTGGCTGGAAGACCCGTTGCTGGTGGACTATTCGTCGTCGTGGCAGCGGTTGACGGCGTCGTCGAAGGTCCCGATTTGCATGGGCGAAAACCTGACGCGCCGCGAGGGGTTCAAAGAGTTCATCATCAACCAAGGCGTCGATATCCTGAACCCGGATCTGCGAAATTCCGGCGGATTCCTGGAAACCAAGCGGATTGCCGACTTCGCCGGCCCCTTCGGCATGCCCATGGCTACGCACAACACCGCCAGCCAGGTGCACACATACGGCAACATCCAATGGGCCTCCACCATCCGCGACTACATCGCCACCGAAACCGTTACGGGCAAGGGCGACTGGATGGATAAGGTATTGCTGCTCGATGCGCCATATATCGAAAACGGCTACATCAAGGCGACCGAAAAACCGGGCCTTGGCATTGAACTCAACCCGGACGTTGTCCGCGCCCACTTAGCCGCCGGGGAAGTTTGGTGGGGCTAAGTCACTTACTCACAAAAGAGCGGCTGGCTCTCTCCGCACTCCTCGTTATCTTATTCGCGTTGCTCGTCCATCAAGCGGCCACCACTGGCGTCACGATGGACGAGCCGAACCACATGTTGAGCGCGCACTTCTTCTGGGGTGGCGACAAGGTATATCACGTCCCCGACCTGGCGCCGCTGCTGAAGATCGCCACCGGCTGGGTGCCACGTGCCTTCGGGTTGGAGATTGCCGACCATCCGCGCTGGCAATCCAAAGACGAATGGGCGGCGGCGGCGGCCTGGGCGGTCGACCTGAAGGACCCGTTCTATCAGCGGCTGACGTTTCTGTTCCGCCTGCCGGCGCTGCTGTTTTCACTGGCCACGGTGCTGCTGATTTGGCGGTGGGGACGAGAGATCGGCGGCGGGATGGCGGCGTTGATCGCCGCGGCTATCTTTGCCTTTGAGCCGACCGCGCTGGGCCATGGGGCGCTGGTGAAGAACGATGTGGCGGCGGCGATGGGGTACTTGGCATTCTGGTTCGCGGCGTGGCGTTATTGGCAGGCGCCGTCGTGGCGAACAGTGGCGTGGCTGGCGGCGGCGGCGCTGTTGGGCGTGCTGGCGAAGTTGTCATTGATTATCCTGGCCGGCATCGGCCCGGTGATTGTATTAGCTCGGCAGTGGCGCCGGTTTCCGCAGCATTTCGTGCTTTTTGTCGCCATCCTCTACCTGGGCCTGTGTACCGCCTATCAATGGAACTTGCGCCTACTGCACCCGGTGGAAGTGCTGGACCGATGGGCCGACCCCAAGGTGCCTTGGCTGTTCACCGCCGTCGGCCAGATTTTCCAATGGCTGCCCGTGCCGACGTACTTCTGGCAGGGCTGCGTGGGACTCTTCTGGAGTTCGGCGGACCGTCCGCCTATCTATCTACTGGGCACGGTGCGGCATACGGCCGACCCGTTATATTTCTTGATCGCGCTGGCCGTCAAGGTGCCGGTGGGGTTTCAGATTCTCTTCCTCGCCGCAGCCGTCTACACGATCCGCAAACGCGACGCGCTGTCGGTGTTCCTGCTGCTGCCGCCGGCATTATACATTGCCCTCGCGAGCCTTTCCGGGCACCAGCTGGGCATCCGGCTCATCCTGCCCGCCCTGCCGTTCGCGGCGCTGATGGCGGCGCGCGCCGCGGTGGAACACCGGCGATTGGTTCTATTGGCGGTACTTCTCGGCGCCGGTGAATCGCTGTTCTACTATCCGCACGGCATTGCGTTCTTCAACACACTGGCCGGCGGCCCGGCCAATGGCTTGCGCTATCTGGCGGACAGCAATCTGGACTGGGGTCAGGATTTGCCGGCCCTCCGCGAATGGGCTACGAAGAACAACGTCAAGGGGTTCCGGCTTGCCTACTTCGGCGCCGATACGCCGTGGCGCCATTTCACCGATAAAGAGATCGTATCCACTCCCCCGCCCTGGAACGAGGAGTTGGCGAAGGGGCAGAAGATACTGCAACCCGAACCGGCCATCTACGCCATCAGCGCCACGCTGCTGCCGGGCCACTTTTTCAAGAGCCCCTACGAGGACTACTACAAGCTGTTCCGCGACCGCGTACCCAGCGCCCGCGCCGGGTACACGATCTACATCTACGATTTGCGAACGAAGCCGTAGCGCGGCTTACTTGTTGCCTTTGCTCAAGCGGCGATAGTAGTCGGCCACCTGCTCGGCGTAGCCGGCGGGAATGCGCTCTCCGGCGCCGCTGCGCACGTTGCCGGATTGCTGCTCTTCCACCTGCCGCCGGAGCTTCAATTCCAGCTGCTCCAACTGCGGCAGGAACTGCGCCCGAATCCGCTCCACCAGCTCCGGGTTGCCGGTAAATTTGCCCGGGTCCAGACGCTGCATCTCGCGGATCATCTGCTCAATTTCCTTCTGCATTTCGGGCGATTCGCCGGCCGCGCCGCGCAGTTCGCTCAACGCCCGCATGCCGTCCTGCCAGGTGCGATTGGCGCCGCCGGCCATGCTGTTGAACTCGCGCGTGCCGTCATTGGTGGCGTCGCCGCCCTCCCTCCAGCCGCGCTGCCCGGGGCTCTGTTGACGGCCGTTGCCGCCCATTTGCTGGCCGCCGCCCATTTGGCCACCCTGGCCTTGCTGACCGTTTTGGCCTTGCTGGCCTTGCTGACCTTGTTGACCCTGTTGGCCACCCTGCCCTTGTTGCCCCTGCTGACCTTGTTGGCCTTGACCTTGCTGTCCATTCTGCGCCTGCTGTTGGCCCTGGCCCTGTTGCCCCTGCCCTTGCTGCCCTTGCTGGCCCTGTTGCCCGCGCTGCCCATTCTGCCCGCGCTGGCCCTGCACCATCTGCTGCAACTGCTCGCGCAACTTCTCCACACCCGCTAAATTGCGCTCATTCTTCCCGCCGTCCTGCGCGTTCGGATCCATCGACTGCTGCGCGCCCTCAATCGCCTTGCGCAGCTTCTCCATATCGTTCGCCAACGACTGCTCGCGCGAACCCAGATATGGCGCCAACCCCTGCCGGTAGTAGTTGCCCAGCATTTTGTTGCGCAGCGTCACCTGGTCCTGCTGCATCTGGCCCACGGCCTCACGCAGCTTTGACGAGGTCTGCCGCTGCGAACCCTGCATCTGCCGGCTGGCGTCCTGCAGATCCCGCTCCAGCCGCTCGCTGGCCGCCGTCATGCGCTCTTTCTCTTTGGCCATCTGCTGCTGGACATCCATCTTCTGCCCACGCATCGCCGCCGGGTCTTGCCCTTGCTGGCCGGACTTCGGCCCGAACTCCTGATTCACCCGATTTGCAAAATCCCGCTGCTGTTCGGCCAACTGTTTCGCACGTTCCGCCAAGTCGCCCATCTTGTTCGACGACTGATCCTGCCGCATGCCGCGCAACGCATTCTGCGCTTCGTTCAACCGCTCCGCCGCCCGCTGGGCATCGGCCGACTGCTGACCGGATTGGCCCTGTTGGCCTTGCTGATTGGCCCGCTGCATGTCCTTCGTCGCCTGCTCCAGGCGCTCCAAGGCCTGCTGTAAACGCGGGTCCTGACGCTGCTGTTGCTGGCCGGCCATCTGGCGCAACCGGTCGCGCGAACCAGACTGCTGGCCTTGTTGACCTTGCTGACCTTGTTGACCTTGCTGACCTTGCTGTCCTTGTTGGCCCTGCTGACCCTGTTGACCTTGTTGGCCCTGCTGACCTTGCTGTCCTTGCTGGCTCTGCTGACCCTGCTGCTGCGCCAACTCCTGCATCTTCTTCTTCAGCTCTTCGGCTTCCCTCCGCAACTGCTCCTGCTGCCACTTCTGCTGGAAGCTCTGCTTGTTCTGCCGCTGCTGCTGGGCCAATTCCTGCTGCCGCCGCGCCAACTCCTTCAGCCGCTGCATGGCCTCGTCCACCTGCTTCTCACGGCTCTCGCCACCGCCCGCCTGCTGCTGGCCGGTCTCGTACTGGTTCTTCTCCGTGTCCAGTTCCAGGTCGAACAAATTGTCCAAATCGCGCGACGCGCCGCCCCCGCCACCACCGCCGCCGCCCTGCGACCCAAACGCGACCTGAATCTGCTTCTGCAAGCTCTCGGCGCGCATTAAATGCTGCAGCGCCTTCTGCTCGTGCGGCAACGAATCCTTAAACTTCTCGCCCTTCAAGTTCTCGGCCGCCGATCCCATCGCCGATGACGCCGCCTCCATCTCCTTCGTGAAGTTCTTGAACTCCTCGTTCGAACCGGACAGCTCGCGCCGCGTCATGCGCTCGGCCAGCGACTTGGCCTGATCCTTCAACTTCGCCTGCATCTCCGACAGGAACTTCGCGTTCTCCGCCATCGACTTCTTGTCCGCGAACCGGTTCCGCAGTTGATTCCAGGTGGCCGCGATGATCTCCTTCTGCCGCGCCGAAATCTTGCCCTGGTCTTCCTGTTCGCCACCGCCACCACCGCCGCCGCCCTGCTGCGATTGCGAATACTCGAGCTCCCACGGCATCGCTTCCACGAACACCATATCGGTCTGCACCGTGTTGCGCGCGTCGCGGCCGACGGCGTACATCGACACCACATCGCCCGGCTGCATCTTGAACTCTTCCAGCGTCAACAGCGTCTTGCCATTTGCCTGCTTCACGTTCTGCCCCGGCAGCATCTGCACGGTCTTCTCTTCACCGCCGTTCACCGAATATCGCAGCGTCAACTCGCGCAAGCCGAAGTCGTCGGACGCCTCCACCTCAATCGGCACTTCCTCCAACGGATTCACCTTCGCATCGCGCCCCGGCCGGCGGATCTTGATCACCGGATCCCCGTCCTCCTGCGCCTCAATAAAGTAGTCATCCGTCAGGCGCACGTTCTCGTTCAGCTCGCGCCCCGCCACGTGATAAACCCCGCTCTTATCGACCTTGATATCGACAATCGCCTTGTTCGGCGCAATCATCTGCAGCGACTTCGTCTCCTCGCCATTAATGACGATCAGCCCGTTCTGCAACGCTTTATCGAACTCAATTTCCAACTTCGCCGTCGAGCCCGTCACCGCGCGCACGTCGCCGCCATGCTCCTCCGTCGTCGACGGCATGCCGAGTTGCGGCGGGTACACGTAGGTCACCTTGATGTTCTTCACGCCCGGCAGATCCACCGCCGTCAGCGTGTAGCTCTTGGATTTCACCGGCCCCGACTGCACGTAATACTCCACCGTATCCGGCAGCCCGGCGAACACAAATTCGTACCCGGTGCCCTGCGGCATCATCGGCGATTGTTCCCATTCGCTCGCCCCGCGGTACCGCGCGAAGATCTTCACCACGCCCGTCTGCATGCCCACCAGATTGGCGGTCACGGTCACATCGCTGCGCTTGCGGACAGCCTTGTTCCCCGGCTGCACCTGAATGTCGTAGAAGGACCCAGCCTCAATCTTCGGCGGCCCGAACCACAGCAGGTTCGCGCCGTAGCCCCAATAGCCCGGACCGCGCTGCAACAGCCACACCATCGAGCCCACGCCCACAATCGCCAGCGCGCCAAACATCATCAGCGTGCGGGCGGGCACGATGGCCGCCGTGCCGCCAGACATGGCAACAGGCAACGCGTCGGCCGCGATCAGTTCCAAGAACGGATCGGCATCGTTGCGATGCTCCACCACCGTCAGCAGCCGGTCACCAAACGGCAACGCCTGCTCCGCCCGGCTCGCCGCGCGGCGCCGGTTCACCTTTAAAAGCGGAATGATAATGCCGAAGGTCAACGCCAGCGCCAGCACCACGAAAAGCACGAAACGGGCAATGATCACGGGCCTGTCGGCAAACGCCGTCGAGTTCGTGTACAGCACCAGCAGCGCCGTTGCAATCAGGGCGCAGAAAGCCGCCACGGCCACGCCGCGCGTCCACGCCGCCAGACGCATCTTGCGCTCCAGCTGCATCAAATACCCGTCGAGACTCTCCAGTGCACTCATGCGGCCTCCCTACCAACCAACTCCGGCTCAGACGTTTCGCCCACTCCGGATCCGTACAGGTAACGTGACGCCAGGACCCCTTCGGCCAGCGTCAATAACAGGACAAACAGCAGCAGCCACCACCACGGGCTGACGCGCTCGGTGCGTTCCCCGCTTGCGTTCACACGTTGCGTTTCCGACGGCTCGCCCGTGGCCTTCCACAGCCCCACCGTCTCGTCTTCCATCCGCGCAAAATCGCTCTCGCGCCGGTCGGCGTTCACCGCCACCAGGCTCGACCGGCCGTTTCCGCGCCGGATCTCGTAGTAGCCCTCGGCGCCGGGCGCAAACGACGTCGCCTTCGCGGCCTGCTCCAGCGTCAACGCGCGGTCTCCCTTCGGATCGAGTACTTCCACGCCAATCGCGCGATCATTCGCCGCCCGTAGTTCCACCCCCTCGCCCACGGCCACAATGCCGGTCGATTCCTGCTGGCGCGATAGATACTGCGCCGCGCGCTCCACGAACGGGATGAACGCCGGGTGCAAGGGCAGATTGCTGCCCAGGTTGTCGAGCGGCGACGTCAGCACCAGCACGCGCCCCTCGCCCACGGACTGCTCCAGAATCACCGGAACGCCGTCGGCCGTCTTCGCCAACACCTTGGTCCCCGCGCCCGGCTCCACGTTCACCACCTGATAAAACTTCACCGATTCGAGTCCCGTCGCTCGCTCGATCACCGGATGCAACGGCTCCTTCGAGGCCACCGTTTGGAACATCTCCCGCGACCGCGATGCGATCCCCGAGCCCTTTACCGTCAGCCCGGCCACGGGCAGTTTCGACAACGCGCCCGTAAACGGCCCAGCCG
Organism: Candidatus Sulfopaludibacter sp. SbA3; assembly: GCA_945860645.1. Lineage (GTDB taxonomy): Bacteria > Acidobacteriota > Terriglobia > Bryobacterales > Bryobacteraceae. The sequence goes on from CAMATG010000047.1 coordinate 11,091, forward strand.
CGACCCACAGTGCCCCGCCCTTCTGCACGTAGTCTTTCAACGACGCCTCCAGCGCGGGCGACAGCGCCCCCGGATCGGCCAGCACCACAAAGGAAACGTTGGTCAGGTTCGGCGAGGACGTCGTTTCATAGGACGCCGCGTCGATCGTATACGCGTTCGGCACCGCGGCATCGAGCGCCGCCTTCACATACAGCGAACTGCGCGGATCGCGCGCCGCGTGCAGGAAGAGGATCTTCCGCGGGTCGGACCGCTCAATTGCAAACCGGTACGTGTCGTCATTCGGAAACGCGTCCGCCGCGCCGTCAATCCGGATCTCCCCGCGATGGAAACCGTAGCCCGTGTCCACCCCCGTGAACTCCACCGACGCGCGGCCGTTCTCGGGCACCTCAACGGTCTTCGTGCTCAGCACTTTCCCATCGGCCACCAGCGAGATCGACTTCGCTGCCTTCGGCGTTTGCAGCCCGGCGATCGTCGCCCGCACCCGCGCCTTGGCGGTATCGAAAATGCGCCCCGGCGGCGTCACCGATTCCACCGCGAAGTTCGCTTGTTCCTTCGGTGCCACGTCGTGAATCTCGAGCTTCGCATCAGCGGGCAGTTGCAAATCGGCAAACCGCGCCGGCATCCCGGACTTCTGCAGATCGGTATAAACATGTACATCGAGCGGCATGCGGTGCGCCTCCGCCAGCCCGCGCAACACGCGCGCCAGCTCCGCGTACGCTGTCCGTTCATCACCCGGCACAATGGCGTTCACGTTGTTGCGGAACGTCCCGGCGTCTTCCGCCTTCTGCCCCACTTCGCGAGCCCCGGACCCAAACGCCACCACAATGCCCGGCTCCGCCGGATTGACTTTCCCAGCCAATCCCAACGCCTGTTGCCGTGCCGCGTCCATCGCCCCGCCGCGCCGCATGGAGAACGAATTGTCAATCGCTGCCACCGTCATCCGCTTCCCCGCCCCGGCCGCGATCGTGCGCTCCCAATAGGGTTGCGAAAACGCGAGAATCAGGAACAACAGCGCCAGCAGCCGCATCGCCAGCAGCGCGTAGTAACGGAGCTTCCGCTGCTTGGTCGACGTCGTCGTCCGCTTCTCCCAGAACATCAGCGAGCTCACCGGCACCGGCGTAGTCTTGTGCTGGCGCAACAGATGCAGCCAGTACGGCAACCCGGCCAGCGCCGCGGCGCCAAGGAAGAGAGGCGCTAGAAATCCCATTACGACCTCCCCTGCCGGATCATCAGAAACTCGCGCAACGCCGAATCAAGCGGCGTATCGGTGGTGTGCAAATGGTACGTCAGCCCAGCCGATTGCGCCTTCTGCCGCAGCGCCGCCACGTGGGCATCAATTTTGGCGCGATACTCCTGCACGGCGTACTCGGGCGACGTTTCCAACTCCTGCCCCGTCTCGGAATCGATCAGCAGCACCGGCCCATCGAACTTCGGCCGGACCTCTTGCGGATCCAAAATATGGAACAGCACTACGTCGTTGCCCCGGTACCGCAACGGCTCGATGGTCTTGATCACCGTCTCCGGATCTTCGTAGAAATCGCTCACCACCACAGCCATCCCGCGCGTGTTGCGCAGCGTGGAAAGGAAGTGGAAGAACGGCTTGGCGAAATCCGTCCGGTTGCCCGGCACGGCATTTTCAATCGCGTACATCGTCCGCCGGAACTGGCCCGCGCGCGACGACGGCGTCACGTACTCCCGCACCTCATCGTCGAAAACAATTACGCCGGCCGCGTCGCGCTGCTGATGCGCCATGTAGGCCAGGCTCGCGCACAGGTACTTGGCGTAGTCCATCTTCGTCACGCTGTGCGACGTGTAGGACATGGATTTCGACCCGTCCAGCAACAGCGTCAACCGCGAGTTCGTCTCACCCTTGAACCGCTTGATGTAGGTACGTTCCGTCCGCGCGTAGACGTTCCAATCCACGAAGCGCAGATCGTCGCCCTCGTTGTACATGCGGTACTCGGCGAACTCCTGCGAGAAGCCGAACTTCGGCGACCGGTGGAGCCCGGAGATAAACCCATCGACAACCGTCTTGGCCACCAGCTCGAGGTTCGAGATGGAGGCAAGAACGTGGGGATCGAGGTAGCGCTGGTCCATTCCGGTTAGTCCCGCGGAACAGCGATCGAATCAATCATCTTGCGCAGCACGGAATCGGCAGTTACTTTGTCCGATTCGGCGTGGAAGTTCAGCAGCACGCGGTGGCGAAGCACCGGCACCGACATCGACGCCACGTCTTCAAACGACACGTGGTAGCGCTTCTGCATCAACGCCCGCGCCTTGGCCGCCAGGATGATGTTCTGAATGCCGCGCACGCTGGCGCCGAAGTTCAGATACTTCTTCACGATCTCCGGCGCCGAAGGGTCGGTCGGCCGGGTCGCGCGTACGATCGATACCGCGTACTTCGCCACGCTCTCGGCCACCGGCACCATGCGCACCAAATGCTGCATGTCCAAAATTTCCTGCGCGTTGGTGACGGTTTCGGCCTTGGCGATGTGCGTCGTCGTCGTCAACCCCAGCACCTGCATCTCCTCGTCGAACGGCAGGTAGTCCAGCAGCACGTTGAACAGAAAACGATCAAGCTGCGCTTCCGGCAACGGATAGGTGCCTTCCAGTTCAATCGGGTTCTGCGTCGCGAGCACGAAGAAGGGCGGGGCCAGTTTATAGATATTCCCGCGCACCGTGCAGCTCTTCTCCTGCATGGCCTCGAGCAGCGCGGCCTGCGTCTTCGGCGGCGTCCGGTTGATTTCGTCGGCCAGCAGCACGTTGGTGAAAATCGGTCCCTGGACGAACGTCCATTGGCGGCGCCCGGTGGTGTTATCTTCCTCGATGATGTCGGTGCCGGTGATGTCAGTCGGCATCAGATCGGGCGTGAACTGGATGCGTTTGAACTCCAGGCCCAGCGTGTCGGAAAGCGTCTTCACCAGCAGCGTCTTCGCCGTGCCGGGCATGCCGGTGATCAGGCAGTGGCCGCCGACAAACAGGGCGACCAGCACTTGATTGACCACTTCCTCCTGGCCGACGATAACCCGGCGCACCTGCTCGACGATCTTCGCCTGTGTTTCCTGGAAACGGGTCACGCGTGCCCGCAGATCGGCGGTGTCCAGCGTGTTCGCAGTAGAGGTCGACATGTTTATTTTGAGAGCTCCAAGAGTAATTTCTGGGCCGGACGGAAGCTGGGCGCGGCTTCCAAGGCGAGTATGACATTGTCACGAGCTTGGTCGTTCAAACCGGCGGCTCGTTGCGCCTTGGCTAAATTGTAGTAACTTCCGGCCACATCCACGGGCTTCGATCCGACCACGGCCGTAAACTCCCGGATCGCCTTGTCCTTCTCGCCCACTTCCAACCACAGCTCGCCCTGCCGCCGGTGATACTCATCGTCCTGCACCGGGTAGATGTAGTTGATCCGTTCCAACGTCTCCGCCGCCTGCCGCTTCCGGCCGGCTTCTTCCAACAACGACGCCAATTTCTTCAACGTCTCCGGCTGGCGCCCGCCCACCTTGGCCCACGCTTCCAGAATCGAAATGGCCTTTGCTTTGTCGCCCTTCTTCTCGGAAGCCTCGGCCAGCAGTTCATACGCAGACCCCGATTCCACATAGTCCGGATAGGCGCGCACAATCGGCTCGGCGGTCGTGATGACCTCATCCCACTTCTTCGCCTTCACCAGTTCATTGGCCACTGCAATATTCTTCCGCCAGGCTTCAAATCCTTTCACCTGTTCGCCAACTTGCTTGTCCAGCCACACCATGAACTCTTTATCAAACGCCTCGGTCTTCATCCCCAGGTGCGCTTCCATCACCTCCACCGTCGGCTTCCCCGTGGCGAAGTCCTTCAACATCTCCACCAGCTTCTGCCAGCCCCACTTCTCGTTGATGTAGTCGCAAATCTTGCCCGCCTGGAAGTAGCTCACCGTCACCTGCGCCGGATAGGACGGCCGCACAAACCCGCGGTCCAGCGTTGCCACCGGCAACAGTTTCTTGTCCTTAATCGCGCGAATGGTCGACGGGTCCAACCGGTCGCCCCACTCCTTATTCACCGCCGTCTCTTCATGTACGGCGAGGCCTTCGGTAAACCACCGCGGCACGCGATGCTTGGTCACGGCCAGCGCATACACGTGGCTCAACTCATGCCACAACGTCGACGCCCAATGGAACGAACCCGGCTTCCGGCCCGACGGCGAATCCATCGCGACGACATTCCCAAACGTCACGCCCAAAGCCCCCAGCCCCGGCAGCCCCATCGTGCGCACCGCGAAATCCTCGTGGTCCGGATACACTTCCAACTGCACCGGCGCCGTCAGTTTCAACTGGTACTTCTTCTCAAACACCGCCGACGCCCGTTCTAATTCCGCCTCAAAATACGGCCGCAACAGATCGGCTTCCTTTTTGTGCACGCGCAAAATCAGCATGCCCTTTTTGAAGGTCACGAAGTTCTTGTAGCTGTCCATCAGCGTCAACGTGTTGGTCACCTGCGCCGTGCGCCAGTTGGCGTTGTAGCACTCCTCCAGAAGCTTCCGGGATTCCACTTCCTCGCCCAGCCGCATCAGGTTCACACCGAGTTCCGACTTCGCCGCCAGCAGATCCGGGTTCTTCGCGAGCGCCGTGCGATAGAGCTTGATCCCCTCTTCATACCGGCGATTGATGATGAACATCGCCGCCGCCATCGCGTAGCCTTCGCCGTAGTTCGGGTTGATCTTTTCGAGCTTCGCCACCCACTCTGTGCCGGGCCGGTCGTTCAACCACTCCACCGTCGCTCGCACGATCAGCGCATCGAGCGCCTCCGGCGAAATCGCCAACGCCTTATCGGCCTCGGCAATCGCCTTCTTCTCGTCGTACTCCTCCAACGCAAACCGCGCGAGCATCTCGCGCGCCTCGAACAGCTTCGGGTCCTTCGCCAAAGCTTTCTCAGCCAGCTCCACGGCTTTGCTTTCAAAACTGTTCGACGCTAAATACGCCGTCCCGATCAACGCCGGCGCAAAATCTTCCTGCAACGCCAGCGCCTCTTCATACAGCGCCGCGGCGTCCTTTCGCT